>JAYVZC010000487.1:0-6218 GCA_043783695.1 Bacteroidota bacterium | reverse complement strand
TGCGTCTCAATAAATACATTGCCAATGCAGGAATTTGCTCTAGAAGAGAAGCCGATGATCTCATTTCATCAGGCGTTGTGCAAGTGAATGGCAAAACCATCACCGAAATGGGTTGTCGAGTAAAGCCTACTGATATTATAAAGTATGGCGGACAAACACTTAAAAAAGAGCGTTTGGTTTATCTTATCTTAAATAAACCAAAAGACTATATTACAACTGCGGATGATCCGCAACAACGTAGAACTGTTTTGGAATTGATACAAGGAGCTTGCAAAGAAAGGGTTTATCCGGTTGGACGATTAGATAGGGCTACAACGGGTTTGCTTATGTTTACAAATGATGGCGACTTGACAAAAAAATTAACTCATCCGAAATATGGGGTTCGTAAAATTTATCACGTTGAACTCGATAAACCTCTGAAACGTGATGATATGGATAAGATTACTGAAGGATTAGAATTGGAAGATGGTCCGATAAAAGTGGATGAAATTAGTTATGTAGCCAATGGAATTGATAAAACACAAGTGGGAATTGAAATTCATTCAGGTAAAAACCGAATTGTAAGAAGAATTTTCGAACACATGGGTTATAACGTTCGTAAGCTCGACAGAGTAATGTTTGGTTCACTAACTAAAAAAGATCTTTCCCGTGGCCGTTGGAGAATGTTGTCCGATTCGGAAGTGGGAATGCTGAAAATGATCAGTACTGAATCGAAATAAAATTTAGTCGTAATCACAGTAATGAATTCACTCAGACTGACTACTACAATATCACACTGAGCGGAGTCAAAGTGTTTTGTCTGATTTTCAAAGAATCAAAGTAGTCAATAACCATACTAAACTTATTCACTTAACGTTATTGATAACATCTTGTTTTTTAACAAAGTATACCTGCATTTTATTGTAAACTTTGTGAAAGCATTAGATGCTCTCAATGAATAACGAAAATCAAATAAATACTCCTGAACAAAAAACTAAAAACCCATTAAGGTTTTTTCGATTCTTCAAACGACTCTTCATTACTCTTTTTGTCTTTACTTTTATTTTAGCAGGAGGCGCTTTTATCATTGGATATTTTTACCAGGATGAGGTGAAAGAATATGTAATTGGCGAGCTTAACAAGCAATTGAATACCGAAATAATTGTTAATGGAAAAGATATTGATTTTACCGTTCTACAAAATTTTCCTTATGCCTCTGTTGATTTTAAAAATGTAAAAGCTCTGGAAGCAGTTCAACGAAATAAAAAAGACACATTATTTTCTGCCGGAAAAATTTCATTTCAATTTAATGTTCTAGATATTTTCAAAAAAAATTATCACATCAAAAAAATAGAAATTTCTGATGTGAATCTAAAAGTCCGTATCGATAAAGATGGAAATGATAATTATCATTTCTGGAAAGAATCAGCAGATTCGACAAATACCTCTTTTACTTTTTCTTTGGAAGATATTATTTTGAAGCAAATTCAAGTCTCTTTCAAAAACTCTAAAGTCCGACAAAATATTGATTTTTTTATCAAGAGTAGCCATTTGTCCGGGAAATTTTCAAATGAAAAATATTCTTTAGAAACTGTCAGCGATTTGTTTGTGAATTATATAAAATCAGATAGTGTAAATTATTTACGTAAAAAAAATATTCATGCAGAAATGGCTTTGAATGTTGACAATTCAATGCCATCCTATAAAATTAAAAATGGAAAAATTAAAATTGAAAATTTATTGTTTGAAGTGTTTGGGAATATTGTAAATGCAGGAAATCAACCCATTGTAAATTTTGGTTTGAAAGGAAAGGATATGGATATAAAATCTGTTTTGTCGCTTATTCCGAATAGATACAAAGGAGAAATAAATAATTACGAAAGCGATGGTTTATTTTATTTTGATGCCACAATTCAAGGTGTAATGTCAAATAAACAACTTCCGCAAATAACTGCCGACTTTGGAATTAAAGATGCAGACATTACTCAGGTAAAAGATAATATCAAGTTGCACCATGTAAATTTAAAAGGGCATTATTTCAACGGAAATAAAAATGCCAATGAACCGTCTTTGCTAACGCTTATTCCTTTTTCTGCAACAATTGATCAAGGGGCAGTAGAAGGAGAGTTAACGCTTAAAAATTTGGAGAATCCATCCTTCTCTGGAAAAATAAAAGCGAATTTGAATTTAGAAAATGTACAAAAATTTATCAAAATAGATACCATTGAATCGGTGTTGGGACAATTGACCATGGATGCAGTTTTTAGTGGAGATGCAAAAAATGTAAGCTCTGGAAATTATGAAAATATTACTACTTCAGGCGATATGAAGGTAAGCGATATGAATTTGAAATTAAAAAACTATTCTTTAGACTTTGCTTCAATAAATGGAGATTTCAAATTTGATAATAACGATTTAGCAGTTAACGAATTTTCTGGAACTGCCGGAAACAGTGATTTTTATATGAAAGGTTTTTTTAGAAATATTATTGGTTTTATGCTGAAAGAAAATCAAAGTATTACTATTGATGCTTCATTGAATTCTAAAAATATCGACTTAAACGAATTACTTTCTAATAAACAGGAAGATGCTGGAACAAAAAATAAATACAAGCTTAAGTTTTCGCAATTGGTGGATGTGAATTTGAATAGTGAAATTCAGCATTTAGTTTTCAGAAAATTTGATGCAACCAATATTAGAGGGGTCATAAAATTAAAAGACAAAAAAATGATTGTCGACCCCATTGTGTTTTCAACAATGAACGGAAGTATAACTTCCAGTGGCTTGATTGATGGAACAGATAGCACAAAACTTTTGATTACTTGTTTTTCGGATGTTAATAAAATTAATATTACAAAAATGTTTGAGGAGTTTGAAAATTTCGGACAAACTGCTGTTACGGATAAAAATTTGAAAGGTGTTGCTACAGCTAAAGTTCAGTTTGTTTCTGTGCTTAGTCCGGAATTGCAAATGGACATGAATAAGCTGTATGCCGGTGTGGACATGCTCATCGAAAATGGAGAATTGAATAATGTTGAATCGATGAAAAGCTTATCGCGTTTTATTGAGTTGAAAGATTTGGAAAATGTTCGTTTTTCTACTTTAAAAAATCAAATTGAAGTAAAAAACCAGGTGATTAGTATTCCTAAAATGGAAGTAAAATCCAATGCGATAAATATTACTGCATCGGGCACACATAAGTTTAACAATGAAATTAATTATAAAATAAAATTATCTTTAAATGAACTACTTTCTAAAAAAGCGAAACAAGCTAAAAAGGAAAATGATGAATTTGGAGAAGTGGCGGATGATGGATTGGGTAGAACAAACATTTTTTTATCTATGACCGGAACAATAGATAATCCTGTGATAAAATACGATTCCAAAAGTGCTATTCAAAATGTGAAACAAGATTTGAAAGTAGAAAAACAAACCTTGAAAATTATTTTAAAAGATGAATTTGGTTTGTTTAAGAAAGATTCAAGTCTCAATAATAAAACTCTGAAAGAAGATGCTAAATTCATTATTAAGTGGGACGAAGCTGATAAAAAGGAGGAATTGCCTGCTGACAAGACAGGAAAAAAGGAGCTCAAAAAACCTAAAAAGCCCGAAGATGAGGATTATTGACAGAGATTGTTTTACGAAGAATGTCCTCCTTATACCGAAAGAATATATGTAATAGGAGCCCATTCCCGCACCCCGCATGAGCGGGACAGGCGTGAGGGAGGAATGAACATCTATTGCCTGCCTGCCGGTAGGCAGGCATCGGCATTAACCATTGTAAATTACAAAATGTCCTTTGGACTATTTTATAATAACAATTGGTATTACAAGGGGTGAGGGGGATGTGAAGATGTAAATTTCGAAGACATTTGTATTCATTTAAGACTTTCTTCATTCTAAAATAAAAAACACTAATTTCGTACTCCAAATTAGGTAGTATTTAATGAGCATTTATTCAAAAAAACAGCAATGGAAATTGTGGTTGTTTATGGCGGCCATTCTTATTGTTGGTGCATCCTTATGGTATACAAATACTTTAGTAAATAAGATTGCTCAGGAAGAACGTGTGAAAGTGAAGTTATGGGCTGATGCAATTAAAAAGAAAGCCGATTTAGTAAAATATACTAACGAACTCTTCAATAAAATAAAAATTGATGAACGTAAAAAAGTAGAATTGTGGGCAGAAGCCACTCGTCAGCTTTCACAGGATTTAAGCGACTATGGTTTTGTTTTAAAAGTAGTTTCAGATAATACAACAGTTCCCGTTATTCTTACTGATGATCACGGAACAGTAATTACTTCCCGAAATTTAGATCCTGAAAAAGAAAATGATAAAACGTATTTGAAGCTTCAAATGCAAGCTATGCGTTCAAAACAGGATCCGATAGAGATCAATATTTATAAAGGACAAAAAAATTATTTATACTATCAGGATTCAAAATTGTTTACTGAATTAAAAAATAATTTGGACGATTTAATTAAATCCTTTATTTCTGAAGTAGCTGTTAACTCAGCATCCGTGCCGGTAATTTATACCGATTCAACTCAGCAAAATGTTCTCGCTTCGGGTAATGTCGATTCTGTAAAAATACACAATGCAGCTTATTTAAAACAAACATTAGCATTAATGTATTCTCAAAATCAACCAATTTTAGTAGAAATTGGTAACGGTAATAAAAGCTATATTTTTTATCAGGAATCAAAATTATTAACTCAATTGAAATATTATCCTTACGTGATGTTTTCGATAATAGGTTTGTTTTTATTGGTTGCCTATTTATTATTTAGTACCGCTAGAAGAATAGAGCAAAATCAGGTTTGGGTTGGAATGGCAAAAGAAACGGCTCATCAATTGGGAACTCCTTTATCTTCTTTAATTGCTTGGTTGGAATATTTACGTTCAAAAGGGTTGGATCCTGAAACAGCTGCTGAAATTGAGAAAGATGTAAAAAGACTCGAAACGATTACTGAGCGTTTTTCTAAAATTGGCTCCGTTCCAAAATTGGATTCCGTTGATCTTGTGAAAGTATTAAATGATGCAGTTGGTTATATGAAATTGCGAACATCAAAAAATGTTACATTCACAATTGATACCAACAATCAAAAAGAAATGTACGGACAATTAAATGTCCCCTTGTTTGAATGGGTGATCGAAAATTTAATTCGCAATGCGGTGGATGCAATGGATGGAAATGGTGCTATTTATATTTTACTCTCGGATCAAACACAATTTGTTTACATTGATATTGCCGATACAGGGAAAGGAATTCCTAAATCGAAATACAAAACCGTTTTTGAACCGGGATATACTACTAAACAAAGAGGTTGGGGCTTGGGCTTGTCGCTTACAAAACGCATCATTGAAAATTATCATTCCGGAAAAATATTTGTGAAGAGTTCTGAAATTGATAAAGGAACTACTTTTAGAATTGTGCTGAATAAATAATGGCCGGTATTTACATTCATATTCCTTTCTGCAAACAAGCTTGCCATTACTGCGATTTTCATTTTTCTACTTCTCTGCAGAACAAAGTTGCTTTTATAGATGCACTAAAAAAAGAAATTGTTCTTCAGAAAGAGTATTTAAATAACGAAGAAATTTCTACAATTTATCTTGGAGGGGGTACACCATCTTTGCTTTCTCAAAAAGAACTGTTAGTGATTTTCGATTGTTTAAAAGAAAATTTTCAGATTAATAAAGATGCAGAAATTACTTTGGAAGCAAATCCGGATGATCTGACAGAAGAAAAAATAAAAGAGTTAAAAACGACATCTATAAACAGGTTGAGCATTGGAATTCAAAGTTTTTATGATGAAGATTTGAAACTAATGAACCGTGCTCACAATTCGGAAGAGGCATTGAAAGCAGTAAAATTTGCACAAGAAAATGGTTTTAAAAATATTACAATTGATTTGATTTATGGCATTCCAACTTTAACTCACCATCACTGGAGAAATAATTTACAAATCGCTTTTGCATTGAATATCAAACACATTTCTGCTTATTGTTTAACAGTTGAACCTAAAACAACTTTGGCTCATCAGATTAAATTAGGAATATTGAAAAATGTGGATGAGCAACATAGTTCGGAACAATTTGAAATTATGCTGGAAGCTATGCATAACAGTGGTTTTATTCAATACGAGATTTCTAATTTCTGTAAAGACGGAGCATTTTCAAAACACAATAGCAATTACTGGTTGAAAGAAAAATATTTAGGATTAGGCCCTTCGGC
>JAYVZC010000486.1:0-6227 GCA_043783695.1 Bacteroidota bacterium | reverse complement strand
TAAAACAGACAGGTTAAAAACCTGTCATACAAAATAAAAATATGTACAAAAAAATTAAAATTCTTTTTTTCTTTTCAATAATTGCTTTTTCTATAAATGCGCAAGAAGTAACTCAGCTTGGTGGAGATTCTACCGACATTGATTTCTCAACACCTAAGGAGTATGTAATCGGAGGCGTTGTTGTTGAGGGTGCTGACCATTTAGATAAAGGTGTACTCATTTTACTTTCGGGATTAGCAAATGGCGATAAAGTGCAAGTGCCCGGAGAAAAATTTTCAACTGCTATTTCTAATCTTTGGAAACAAGGCTTATTTGAAGATGTTAAATTCACCGGACATGTTCAAAGAGATAAAATTTTTGTGACAATACATGTGGTTGAGCGTCCCCGACTGGCAAAATTTTCTTTAAAGGGAATGACAAAAAGTGAAGCAGATGATGTTCGTGAAAAAATTAAATTATACAAAGGAACTGTTGTCACAGATAGATTAGTTGCTTCTACAGCATCAAAAATTAAAGATTTTTTTGTGAACAAAGGTCACATGGATGTGAAGGTTAGCATCAAACAAGAAAAAGTGGAGAAATCGGATAATGCAGTAATTCTTGTAATCAATGTGGATAAAGGAAGCATGATTCGCATTAAAGACATAAACCTTGTAGGTACATCCAGTATTAAAATGTGGAAACTGCGCAGAACATTTGATGAAACCAAACGTAGATTCTGGTGGAATCCTTTTAACTCAGGAAAATTTGATGAAGATAATTATGAAAAAGATAAAAAAGCATTAATCGCAAAGTATAATGAGCACGGTTATAGAGATGCAAAAATTGTAAAGGATTCTATTTACAGAACACCGAGTTCAAAAAAACGTATCAGTATTGACATTGTTGTAAGCGAAGGAAACAAATATTATTTCCGTAATGTAAGTTGGATTGGTAATAGTAAGTACACCGCAAAAACATTAGCAGAAGTTTTTGGAATTAAAAAAGGTGATACTTATGACCAAGCTGAATTAGAACAAAAATTATTTATGAATCCTAATGGGAATGATATCAGCTCATTATACATGGATGAAGGATATTTATTTTTTAATGTGAATCCTGTTGAAACAATGGTAACGGGTGATTCCATTGATTTAGAAATGCGTATTTACGAGGGTAAGCAAGCCACCATAAACAAAGTAAGTATTGTAGGAAATTCTAAAACAAACGATAGAGTTATTTTACGTGAAATTAGAACAAAGCCGGGACAATTATTCCGCAGATCAGATGTTATTCGTTCGCAACGAGAACTTTCTCAATTGGGATATTTTGATCCTGAGAAAATGAATGTAATTCCTACCCCAAATCAAGCAACAGGAACAGTTGACATTGAATATACCGTAGAAGAAAAACCATCCGACCAAATTGAATTATCAGGTGGATATGGCGGTGGACGTGTTGTTGGAACACTTGGTGTATCTTTCAATAATTTTTCAGGAAGAAATTTTTTCAAAAGATCCGCATGGAGACCATTACCTTCTGGTGATGGACAACGCTTAAGTGTTCGCGCACAATCAAATGGTTTGTATTATCAATCGTATAATATTTCATTTACCGAACCTTGGTTAGGAGGCAGAAAACCAAATTCATTGAGTGTTACCGGATATTATTCAGTTCAAACAAACGGACAAAAGAAAACAGCTACCGGTAGTGCTGGTGAAAAAATTGAGAATCCATTACGCCAATCACTTGACATTTTCGGTGTTTCTGTTGGTTTAGGGAAACGCTTAAAAAAACCGGACGATTATTTTACTTTGTATCAGGAATTAAATTATCAATATTATACTTTGAATAATTTCAATTCCATCTTCTCGTTCAGCAAAGGATATTCAAACAATATTTATTACAAAGCAACCATACAACGTAACAACGTTGATAAACCAATTTTTGAAACCCGAGGTTCTCAAATTGCTTTAACAGGACAATGGACCCCACCATATTCGTTATTTGACGGGAAAGATTATGCAAGTCCAACAATGACAGATCAACAGCGTTATAAATTTGTTGAATATCAAAAATATAAATTCACAACCACCTTCTTTACTCCTATTACCAATAAGCGTGGAGCCGATGGAAAAGAGGCACGTAATTTGATTTTGAAAACATCAGCAGGGTTTGGTTTCCTAACTTCTTATAATAATAAAGTAGGAATTTCACCTTTTGAACGTTTTTATTTAGGTGGAAGTGGGTTAACAGGATTTGCATTAGATGGACGAGAAATTATTGCTTTAAGAGGATATGACGATCAATCATTATCTCCAAGAACAGGAGCCGCATTTATTACAAAATATTCAGCTGAATTACGATTTCCTGTTACTTTAAATCCTCAAGCAACCATTTATATACTTGGCTTTGCAGAAGCAGGAAATTCATGGGAAAAGGCTAAAGAGTTTAATCCATTTAAAGTTTATCGTTCGGCAGGTGTTGGCGTAAGAGTATTTTTACCAATGTTTGGATTGCTAGGATTTGATTATGGCTGGAGATTGGATGATGTTCCTTCAAATTTAGGAATGCAAAAAGGTCAATTCCACTTCACAATTGGAGCATCTATTGGAGAATTATAATAATTTACTAAATTCGCACCGTCATTCGGGGAAAATTTAATTCAGAATAAAAAAATGACAATGAAAAAACTAATTTTAATCTTAAGCATTGTGTTTGCAACAAGTGTTGCTTCCTATGCGCAAAAATTTGCATACGTTGATACAGAATATATTTTAGGACAAATTCCTGAATATAAAGCTGCTCAAGCCGAATTGGATAAAATATCTATCCAATGGCAAAAAGAAGTGGAAGCTAAATATGCCGAAATCGACAAGATGTATAAAGCTTATCAAGCGGAACAAATTTTGTTAACCGAGGACATGAAAAAGAAACGTGAAGCAGATATTATCGCTAAAGAAAAAGAAGCAAAAGATTTACAAAAACAACGTTTTGGTGTAGATGGCGAATTATTTAAAAAACGTCAGGAATTAGTAAAACCAATTCAAGACAAAGTTTACAATGCCATTAAAGCAGTTGCAGAAAAAGGAGCCTATTCAATCATCTTTGATAAATCAAGTGATTTAACAATGTTGTATGCAAGCTCTAAACTGGATAAAAGTGATGATGTTTTAACTCAATTGGGTTACAAAGGTGGCAGCGGAACAAAAACAGGAACGACAAATAAAAAATAAATTAAAAATAAATCAAAAACCAAAAAATAAATACCATGAAGAATATTTTTAAAATAGCTATAGTAGGAGTTGCGTTAGTAGTAAGTTCATTTTCGGCTTCAGCTCAAAAAGTTGCACATATCAATTTAGATTCATTAGTTTCTTTAATGCCTGAATCAAAAACGGCACAACTATCTGTTCAAGATTATGCAAAACAACTAGAGCAACAAATAACTGCAATGCAAACCGAATTGCAAACCAAATATGAAGCATTTCAAAAAGAAAGTCCTAGCTTGGCTCCAATTGTAAAAGATTCAAGAGAAAAAGAATTGAATGATTTGAACCAACGTATTACTGATTTCCAACAACAGGCACAAACTGATTACCAAAAGAAAAGTGCTGATCTCGCAAAACCGGTTTATGACAAAGCAAAAAAAGCTATTGATCAAGTTGCAAAAGATAATGGGTACAAATATGTGTTAGATACAAGTACAAATTTAGTTTTGTACAGCGAACCATCTGACGATATTCTTAACCTAGTAATTAAAAAATTAGGAATCGTTGTGCCTCCTGCTACTACAACTGTTGCTCCACCAAAGAAGTAATCAGCAAATTTTTATTTGCTTAAAATCAAAAGCCTCGAGTACTTATCTCGGGGCTTTTTTATTTGTATATTTGAATCACAAACAAAACCAAATTGAGCACAAAAAAACCAATAGGAGTATTTGATTCCGGCTTCGGAGGATTAACTGTTTTGAAAGAAATAGTAAAAACCTTACCCGAATACGATTATGTTTATTTGGGCGACAATGCCCGAGCTCCTTATGGAACGCGTTCTTTTGAAACTGTATATAAATATACGTTGGAATGTGTAAAAAAATTGTTTGCAATGAATTGTGAACTTGTTATTTTGGCCTGTAACACCTCTTCTGCAAAAGCTTTACGAAACATTCAACAAAAACATTTACCCACACTTGCTCCCAACAAAAGAGTACTAGGAGTGATTCGTCCGACAACAGAAGTGATTGGTAAATTAAGCAAAACTGGGCATGTTGGTGTTTTAGGAACTCCAGGAACAATTACATCCAACTCCTACCCTATTGAGATTGCAAAGTTCTATCCAAATATAACTGTACACCAAGAAGCTTGTCCATTGTGGGTTCCCATTGTTGAGAACAACGAAATGGAAAGCGATGCTTCTGAAAATATTATTCAGAAAAATTTAAATAATTTACTGAATCAAGATAAAAATATTGATACCATTATTTTAGGTTGCACACATTATCCCTTACTGATAAGTACAATCAAAAAATATTTACCGAAAAACATAACTTTATTATCACAAGGAGAAATTGTTGCAGATGGCTTGGTAGATTATTTAAATCGCCATCCGGAAATGGAACAGAAATGTACTAAAGGAAATTTTATTGAATTTTATACAACCGGTTCGTCTCAAAATTTCGATAAAGCAGCCAGTATGTTTTATGGGAAAGGTGTTAAGTCAAAACATTTGGAGTTGTGAGAGTTTACCACTAAGGCACTTAGAACACAAAGAAAAAGGAATCCTTGTGATTCCTTTTTTTGTTTTATAAAAACTATGTGACCTTAGTGCCTTAGTGGTAAAATTACTTCTCCTCTTTAAACCAACCACTATACATAATATAATTATCAGCAATTCGGTTGATTTCTCCTTTGATTAATTCTTGATTGATGTCTTTTACTTTTTTTGCAGGAACTCCTGCATAAATAACTCCTGATTCTACTTTTGTGTTTTCTAATACAACTGCTCCTGCCGCAATAATGGTATTGCTTCCTATTTCACAATTATCCATTACTATTGCTCCCATTCCAATCAACACATTGTCATGAATAGCACAACCGTGAACCAAGGCATTGTGTCCAATAGAAACATTATTTCCAATAACCACTTTGGTTTTTTCGTACGTACAATGAATAACTGCACCATCTTGTACATTCACTTTATTTCCCATTCGAATAGAATTCACATCGCCTCGCACAACTGCATTAAACCAAATACTGCATTGGTTCCCCATTACAACATCTCCCACAATAGTTGAATTTTCTGCTAAATAACAATCCTCTCCAAATTTTGGATGAACTCCTTTTACTGGTTTTATAAGTGCCATTTATTGGTTTATTAGTTCATTGGTTTATTAGTTCATTTGTAACGGATTATGAAATGAACTTTATATGTAAAAATAACAATTATTAATTACACAATATATTTTGAAAGAAGGAAACAAAAAAGCCCCCCCATTCGGGGAGGTTGGATGAGTTTACTTCTTCTCTTCACACATTTTTCCTTTTTTGCAACAGCCATTCAATTTTTTATATGCTTTAGGATCTGCAGGAACATCATCTGCATCATAACCACTTTTAGAAATCGCTTTACGAATTTTTTCAGGGGTAATTTTTTCAGGATTATAAGTCACAGTCAAAATTTTAGACTCTACATCTAAATTTGATTTTTTCACTCCTTTTTCGAAAGCCATATACTTTTCAATGGTTTCTTTACACATTCCACAAACTGCTGATGTTTTAACTTTTAATTCGGCAGTTGTAGCGTCTTGTGCTTTTGCTGAATTTGTTATTATTGCAAACATTACTATAATGCCTGACAATAAAATTGATTTTGCTTTTTTCATGATTTTTTGTTTTAGTTTTTAATTATTTTTTTCGACTACGCTCGAAATGACAAGCGGACTATTTTATTTCCATTCTTAATCCAAAATAAATTATTCTTCCTTCAACCGGTGCATATATCATAGATGCATCAAAATTTGGTCCAAAAGGATTTTCAGAAGCGATAATTGGATTTTTTTGTGTGTAATTCAAAATGTTTTCGCAACCTAAATAGGTTTCAAATTTTCTGAATTTTTTTGTGATTTGTGCATTCAATAAAAAATAATCTTTCGAATGTGTTGGTAATTGGTATTGAATAGGACTCATTACTGTACTAGGAATTCTACTTTGACCCAACCAGTTGGTAGTGAAATCAAATTTCCAAATATC
>JAYVZC010000485.1:0-6235 GCA_043783695.1 Bacteroidota bacterium | reverse complement strand
TTTATTATTGTGAAGGTAGCGAAGCAATCTCTTCCTATTCATTTATTTAGAAATTGCCTCGCCCCTTGCTATGATATGCTATGTAGTTTTTTACCATTAACCTGTCTGCCGCAGGCAGGGACACTAAGTTCACTAAGTGTATTTTTGAGTGTTTTAGGGGTAAAGTTTATTTGTAATAATTTTCATTTAATAAATAACTAAGTGTTCTAAGTGCCTTAGTGGTAATCCTAAAAAATGTTCCAGAATCGGAGTGGTTTCAAATTATAAATAACCATGGCTGTGTTTATTTTTTTTCTTGAAAACAGCACCCCGATTCAAAAACATTTTAAAATTTTAATTGCAAACAAAAAAACTTTCATTTTCGTTTGTAAATATGCAAATATATTTAGTATATTTGTGCTAAATATATTAGCAATGTCGAAAATAGCCAAAAACATTAGTGTTTTGAGAGCACTAAAAAAACTATCTCAAACTCAGTTAGCGGATGAATTGGAAATTTCTCGTTCCCGATTAGGATCGTATGAAGAAAGTAGAGCCGAACCACCCTATGATTTGCTAATCAAAATAGCTGATCATTTTCACATTGCAATTGATGCATTGGTGCGTGGTGATTTGGCAAAAACAGATCCTGAATCTTTAATGGAAGTGGGTAAAAATCGAATCCTGTTTCCTGTGATTGTCGACCGACAAAATCAGGATATGGTAGAGGTGGTTCCTGCAAAAGCCGTGGCCGGATATTTAACCGGTTATGCCGATCCCGAATTTATGGAAGATTTACAAATCATGAATCTGCCTTTCAAAATTGTTGGGAAACATCGCGCTTTTGCCATAAAAGGAGATTCTATGCCGACTTTAAAGGATGGAACTTTTGTAGTGGGTAAATATGTAGAGTCGCTAAAAGAAATAAAAGAAGGACAAACATATATTGTGCTTACCAAAGACGATGGTGTTGTTTATAAACGATTGTATCGCGAAGACAAAAAATCAAATGATAATTTCCAATTTCATTCCGATAACACAGCCTATAGTCCTTATATAGTTAAATCAGAAAACATTATTGAAATATGGAGTTTTGTATGTAGCTTAAATATTGGAGAGTTTAAGCCACAGGATTTGAATTTGGATAGTATGATTCGGTTTTTGCAGTCATTTCGCGTTGAAATGGGCAAATAATCATTGGCGTTGGCTAAAGCCGAACGCCAATGATTATTTCATGGCAGTCGGTTTCAACCGGTTGCGGAGAGAAAATTAACAAAAATGTATTATGTCGTATGTGAGAGTGTGGGTACATCTTGTATTTGCCACAAAAAATAGAGAGCCTTGGCTCAAAAAGGAGATAAGATATGATGTTCACAAACATATTATTGAAAATTGTAAAGAGAAAGAAATATTTCTGCAAGCTATTAATGGTTATACCGATCATTTGCATTGTCTGATTTCTTTAGGAAGAGAGCAAAGTATTTCTAAGGTTGCTCAATTGATAAAGGGTGAATCATCTTTTTGGATCAATAAAAATAATCTGGTTCCGGAAAAATTCATGTGGCAAGATGATTATTATGCCAATTCGGTGAGTGAATCAAAAGTTAAAATGGTACAAAATTATATTAGAAATCAAGAAGCGCATCATTCCAAAACATCAATGAATGATGAGATTAATTCTGAATCCATTGGAGTTGATTGATTTGAAATCATTAGCGTTCGGTCATTGGCGTTCGGTCATTGGCGTTCGGCTTTAGCCAACGCCAATGAAATAAATATCTATCTTCGTTGAATGTTTGCAATCATAGATATAGAAACATGTGGCGGTAAATTTAATTATCCCAATGGAAGAATTACCGAAATATGTATTTTGATACACGATGGATTGACTGTAGTAGAGAAATTTTCTACACTTATTAATCCCGAATGCTATATTTCTCCTTTATACACAAACATTACCGGAATCACTAATCAAATGGTGAGTGGCGCACCTAAATTTCATCAGGTAGCAAAAAAAATTCACGAACTTACCGATAACAAAACATTTGTAGCACACAATGTGAGTTTCGATTATAATTTTATCCGTGATGAATTTGCTTCTTTGGGTTTTCATTTCGAACGAAAAAAATTATGCACTGTTCAATTAAGCAGAAAATTAATTCCTGGACATAAATCTTATAGCTTAGGAAAATTATGTGAAGCATTGAGAATTCCTAATAATGCCAGACATAGAGCAGAAGGTGATGCTGTGGCGACAGCTAAGTTGTTTGATATGTTGTTAGAGGCGAATTCGGTTAAGAGGTAAAGAGCGTTTTTATTTGTTGTTATCGCTTACTTTTGTTTTAACATATTTATAGAAATGTGATTGTATTAATTCTGTTTTTCGATTCCCCTTAATCATTATTCCTTTATTCATGAATTTTTTACCTTTGCTATTCAAAAAACTTCTTACCAAATTTGTTAAGAGTTTTTTTTATCTTGATACCAGACTACTTCATACTTATTTAATTGCAATCACACTTATTTCTACATTCACATCCAAAGGCAATCTTGAAACTTGCACGGTTTCTCTTGCAGGAAAGCCTGACTGTCCGGTAGGCAGGTCGTCCGCAAAATAAGAACCATACACTTCATTCATGGCTGCAAAATTATTCATGTCTTTCATGAAAATAGTAGTCTTTACAATATGACTGAAATCCATTCCGGCATCTGTTAAAATACCTTTTACATTTTCCATTACTTGTTTGGTTTCTGTTCTAATATCAGCCATCATTAAGTCGCCCGTTACCGGATGTTTTCCAACTTGACCGCTGACAAATAACATATTTCCTACCAACACTCCATGGCTGTAAGGTCCAATAGGAGCAGGTGCATTTTTTGATGTGATGATAGTCTTCATAAGCCCCTCTCTTTATCTCTCCCCAAAGGGGAGAGGCGTTAGTAAATTATAGTTAATGTTTTTTAGAATACATTTCATAGCAAAGATTGCATATTTTTTTGAATTAATCACCTATCGCCCCCTCTCTTGTGGAGAGGGGATGAAGGGGAGAGGCTCCTATTGATAGTCCTGCCAACCTCTTCTTCTGCTTAATTTTAAATCTTTTAAGATGGATGATTTTACATTTATGTCGATTGAAAAGCTTTGTCGGAATCCGAAAGGCACCCAATTGAATCGCATTTCCCAACAATGTAAATCTCTATAAACATTTACAGATGTCAAGGTCATTTTCTTTTGTGTAAAATCATAACCCGATGTTACACTTATTTTCCATTTTTCTGTTAAGCTCAAATCTCCATTAAATGTAACCGATTGAGAAACTGTTTCAGTAATTCCTGGTTTACTGTAATTAATATTGTAATATACATTTAAGTTCCAAGGAACATTAAAATCAACATAAGCATCGCGATGAGAATTAATGTAATCCAATTCATCTTGTGTTCCCGCAGTGCTTGATTTGGCTTTATTTGCATTACCATCTTTACTTCTTAAATTGGTACTCAAAGAAACATTGGAACTGGTTATTCTTCCTATTTTATTGTTTTTCCATTCATAGACTTCTATTCTATTTCCAACCGAATCTATTTGATAAGGATCTAATGAAGCACTTGCATTAATATCCAATACATTAAATAATTTTGTACGTCCATTGATATTTATTACCGACCAATTGAAATTTTTTGCAGCAAGGTTGTATGCAAAACCAACATTAAAACTTTCTAGGATAGGAATTTTTTTATCTACATTTCCCGAATCGGTTTTTTGTCTAATTTTTGCTTCTAAAGAGTTGTTCAAACTAAAACCAATCAATCCCGATTTCCCTGCTTGCGGAGAGCCATAAATTCCGTTTTGAAAAATGGAATATTGTTGTTCTTTTCCGGTTGCATCTATTTGCACATTTTTGTAATAACCATATCCGCTTTCCCCAAAATCGGGGCGATAGCTTGTGCTTAAGGTTGGTGTTGCTACATGCCTGATTTGTTTCAATCGTTTTCCTCTGAAAAAATAATCGCCATACAAGCGTGTACTTAATCCTGATGATACACTAAAATCGTTTGCCATTTTTGCTCCTGTAATAGTATCCGTGAAAACGTAATTAATATTAGGGTCGTAACGTTTTTGAATGGTTTCAAAATAAATATTACTTGCAGTATTGATTGTTGGAGTAAATGTAAAATATTTCAACACATTAAAAGAGGTGCTTATCGGCATTGTAAATCTTACACCATTTCGCATTTGATGCAATGTTCTATCTGTAAATAATAAAGTGTCATACGTATTTATATCGTTACGGGCATTGGCTGTTGCGCTCAAGCCAATTTTGTCGTACCATTTATTGCCAACACTTTTTTTGCTTTTGAATGGATAAATACGATTCATGTTCAATGCTAATTCGGGTAAACTAATGTCTACTTTTTTGGTGATAGTATTTTGACTGTGACGAGCATTGGCAGAAAAATTAAAAGGAGTTCCTGAAAAAGATTTTGAATAAGAAATGTTGGATTGAAAAGTATTGGATAAATAATCGCCTGTTACATTTCCATTGTATTTATTGTAAGAGCTGCTTCCGGCATTTACGTTAGCCGAAAAACGGCTATTTGGTCGTGATTTAGGGTCTTGTGTATGACTCCATCGTACAAAAAAATCGTTACGAGTCTTTGAGTTTGGTAATTCAATATCGCCTTCTATAAATCGAGAATAGTTTACACTTAGTCCGCCCGAATATCGATAACGTTTACGATAATTACTTGCCGCTTTCGCTCCGTAACTTCCATTCGAATAACCATCGGCTCTCAAGGCCAAATCAACATATTCGTTCATTCCAAAATAAAATCCTCCATCTTTTAAAAAGAAACCTAAGTTGGTTGATTCGCCATAAGTTGGAAGCAAAATTCCGGATGCTCTTCCTTTTTTATTTGGAAAATATCCAAATGGAATGGCTAAAGGAGTTGGAATATCAGCAATCCAAAGAACTGCAGGGCCTGTTACAATTTTATCATCGGGAATAATTTTTATTTTTTTTGCACCAATGAAATAATGAGGATGCTCTAAATCACAAGTTGTGTATTTTCCATGTCCTACATAATAAACATTATTGGTGTCTTTTTTAATATCGCGACCATGAATAAATCCTTCTCCTTGTTGAGTAATAACATCTGTAATTTTTCCTTTTTTTGTTTTGAAGTTGTAAGTAATCTTTTCAGCAACTAATTTTTCCTCTCCTTGTTCAAATACGGGTTTCTGTATATCTTTTCCCGCACTGTCTTTCATAGTAGTTGCAAACACTGTGTTTTTTCCGAAATCAATTTCAATATAACCTGCTTTTAAATTCAAACCATCATAAAGCACCACAGCATTGTTATAGAGGTATGCTTTTTGATTAATCTTGTCTATCAGCATGGAATCGGTGGCACTATAAATAACTTTTTCTTTTAAAAAGGAATTGCTTTCAACCGTTTTTTTTATGGTATCGTTCGTTTTTATTACAGTATCAACTGATAATTTACTAATTGCGAAAGCGGAGCTTGTTGCAGTTATCAACAAACAAACGAGGATAAATAATGATTTTAGTGAAACAATACGCAATTTTAACGAGTAATTTTGGTTTGTATATTGGTGTTAAGGTTCAAAACTAAGTAAAATAACAAACAGTTAGCAAACAGAGAATAGCCGTTTGCAAACATTAAATTGTTCTAAATTGTTAATTTCAATTCAATAAAAAAACGTGAAAAAGAGTATTTATATAGCTGTCCTTTTCTCCACTTGCATTTTAGTGGGCTCCTTTTCTCCAAAATTCAAGCCAATCTTTTCTATCAAAACCGTTGTAATTGATGCCGGACATGGTGGTAAAGATCCCGGATGCCACGGTAGTAGGTATAAAGAGAAAGATGTGGCTCTTGCAGTGGCTTTAAAATTAGGGAAATACATCGAAGACAATTTGAAAGATGTAAAGGTTGTTTATACTCGTAAAACCGATGTTTTTATAGAATTACAAAAACGTGCTGAAATAGCAAATAAAGCAAAAGCCGACTTATTTATATGTATTCACTGCAATTCCGCTTGCTTCCGCGATAAAAAATTGAAAAAAGATATTTGTAAAGATGAAGTATTGGGTGCTGAAACGTATGTAATGGGGATAAAAAATGAGCAAGGTAAACTAGATGTAGCAAAACGAGAGAATTCTGCCATTTTATTGGAAGATAACTATGTTCAAAAATACGATGGCTTTGATCCGAATTCCGATGAATCCTATATTAT
>JAYVZC010000484.1:0-6248 GCA_043783695.1 Bacteroidota bacterium | reverse complement strand
TGACCGGCATCTACAATGACTTTTATTTTGGGGAAAGTGATGTCGGGAAATAATCCTGTTTTAATATTGGTATAACTGAAATAGCCAACAAGTAAAATTAATGTAGCAATTGCAAGTATGGGAAATTGAAATTTTGTATGGTGTGCCTGTTTCATTATTTGTTTGGAATTACTAGTGATGAATCAGGTAAACCGTAAGCACCCTGAAAAATAATTTTGTCGGAAATGGAAATTTTATCGGAAACAATTTCAGACAACGAATCGTTTTGTAAACCTATTTGAACAATTGTTTTTACCGCAAGCGAATCATTAACGAGCTTCATTACCCAAAATTCTTTTTGCATCTCATCGGCCTGAACTGCAATTGTGGGGATACACAACAAATTGTTTTTTTGTCGGTAAGGAATACGTATTGTTACATTTAGATTTTCGGGAAGTGTTTGCTTGGGCAATCGGATAAAGAAAGATTGAGATTGCGAAACGGCATCTATGGTTGGCATTGCCCCAGTTATAGTTGTAAGAATAGTTTTGCCATCAGGCAAAATAATTTCACACGATTTTCCTGCACCTACGTATTGATTGTATTCATACGGAACATTTACCTGAACAATTAAAGATGTGGGTTCGCTTACATTAGCCAGAATATCTCCTTCGCTTACATAATTTCCCTGCAAGACACCAATTGTTGTAATTATTCCTGATGCACTTGCTAAAACTGAAAGTGGATGTTGAAATTTATTCAACGATGTGTCGAGTGAAGAAATGTTTTTAAGCGCATCCTGTTCCTTTGTACCAATAGTGCAAAATAATTCCCCTGCATTAATGAAATCGCCTTGTATAAATTTTAAGGATGTGATGTATCCGGTGTTGGTAGAACGGATATTATTTTTTTTCTGAAACAACGTTACTCCATTTAATTGAATATATTCAGTAATGTTTTGAAAAGAAGGATTTACAATACTTACCATTGTTTTTACTTCTGCTGATTCTGCTGCAGATTTTTCACCACTATAGCAACCGAAAAAAAAGATAGGTGTTGTTATTAGCACCAAAAAAGATAGTGTTTTATTAATTTGTATCATTTGCATTTACCAGTTTATGTAATTAAATTGATTTATGAGAAACCAAAGATTTGTTTGTGTCAGTATTTTATTTTGAGTACTTGTTGCATAGTCTTTTAATGAGGTGAGATAGTCGGTAACAGAAATTTGTCCCGTAACAACTTTGTCTTTGAGTATAAGCAAAAGAGTTTCCTGTGATGAAAGTTGCGAGTGAATTAATATAATTGATTCTTGTGTTAGGTTTATTTGTTGCTGTAATGAAGTTAAATTATTTTCTACCAAAATTGTATTTGTATTTTGATATAAATGTAAATTATCTAACAATAATTTATTTTGTTGAGCTACTGTTTTCTTTTGTCCACCATCATACAATGGAATTATCAAATGCAAACCGGCACTTACACCAACACTGTGTGGAATGTTAGCTACGTCCGTTGCATTTATTCCTGTGTTGCCAAAAGCCGCAAGTTGTGGTTTATACTTTGTATTAAATACTTGTTGTTGTGCAATGATATTTGTGCTGTCTAATTCATATTTGAGGCGATAGTTGTATTTGGCTACTGGTTGTGTTTGTATAATTGTTGGTGCAATCAATTTAAATAATGTTGTATCGCTGAGGCCGCAAATATTATTCAGTTGATTGAATGCAAGGGATAAATTTATTTTCAATTGTTGCACATCATATTGGCGTTGCTTCATTTCAATTTCCAAAAGTAAATAATCGCTCTGTTGCATCAGCCCCTTCAATACTAATGCTTCAATAATCTGTTGACGATTACGTACAAGGTTAATTAGTTCTTGCTGATAGGCTACTTGTTGCTGTAATTGATAAACAAAAACGTATTGGTCTGAAATGTTTTTATCTATGTCGTGTAAGAGTTGACTGTTATTGTTTTGCAAAAGTTGACCTTGAACTAGATTCTGTCTTTTGTAAGTTTTAATCAAACTCCCCGTAAACATTGGTAAAAAAGCATTAAGTTGTGTTGCGTATATGCCACCGTTGCTTAAAGCAACATCATAACCAAAAGCATTTTTGTCAGGATTTGTTGTAACACTAATGGGTTTGCCATTATTAGCAAAGAAGGGAGCAAACATATAATCGGCTGTAATGTTTACTTGTGGTTTACGAAATTGAGCTGTTGTTATATCGTTTTGCAGATTATTGAACAGCTGGAAGTTGTTGTTTTCTTTTAATGCAGGATTGTTTTCGTGCGCACGAGCTTGATAAAACAGTAGGTCGTGTTGTTGTGCACTTGCTGTAATTAAAAATACAAGGTCAAATACAAACATTGTTAATATGGAACGGATCATTCAAAACGGGTTTAAAACTCGAAGATATTGAAAATCGTTGAGTATCTTAATTGTTGCGCTAAAATACTTCCAAAATCTAAAGAGAATCTGTACCTACAAATATAAAGAGGTGTACTTTGTAAACAGCAAAATGTCAGGGTGCTCTAAAGTATTCTATTCTTCTTCTTGAGTCAGATTTATCAAACTTATTTTGACGCATTAGAAACTGTCAAATTTTTTGTCGGCATTACTGATAGAGAAATTGAATTAATCGCGAGGAATGATTTTCAATTTCCCTTCGTTATGTTCTTTAAAGGTATCACAATTCTCTAAATATTTTTCCATTTTATTCATGTCTTCAAAAATAGGTTTCTGGGGCAAATATGCGAAAAAAAAAGGTTCTCGCAGAGACGCAGAGTTCGCAGAGGTGTTTTTAATTTGAAACAAATATAGGTTTTGCTGGGCAAATATTTGTCGCAGATTTGTTGCCCATGGCAATGGATTCGAAATTTTACAGCAACTTAATAATACAATCAGGTAAAATACCCATTGCAATAATTACGATCGCTACGAAGAGTAATAATAGTTTGTGATTGCTCTCCACTTCAGCTGCTTCGTCCGTGCTTTCTTTGAAATACATGGCGATAATCAATCTGAAATAATAATACACTCCAATTAAAGATGCAATAATTGCAATTAAAACAAGAGTAACATTTCCAGCGGCAAAGGCTGAGGTGAAAATATAATATTTTGCGAAGAATCCTGCTGTTGGGGGAATTCCCGCTAAAGACAATAAAGCTATCGTCATTACAATTGCTAAGAAGGGATTTGTTTTTGCTAAGCCATTGAATGCATCAACACTATCAGATTTTCTTGCATTAAAAATAATATTTACGATACAAAATGTTGCAATAGATCCAATTGAATAAGCCGCAGCATAAAATAAAATAGCACTGTTAGAATAACTATTCCCCGCTAATAAAGCCAGTAACATATAACCGGCATGTGCAACACTTGAATAAGCAAGCATACGTTTTGTGCTTGTTTGAACAACTGCAGTAATGTTTCCAACCAATAAAGTTAATGCCGCCATTACCCAAACTACATGCATCCAAGTTCCGCTTACGGTCATAAATGTTGTGGAGAACAATCGTAAGAATGCAGCAAATGCAGCCGTTTTAACTATGGTTGCCATAAATGCAGTGATCACTGTTGGTGCACCTTGATAAACATCCGGAGCCCAAAAATGAAATGGTGCAGCCGAAACTTTAAATGCCATTCCGACTAACATTAATAAAACACCAACATAAAAAATAGAAGACAATGCGACACCACTTGTAACAGCAGCGGTAATTTCTTTAAGATCAAAAGAGCCTGTCGCTCCGTAAACTAAAGCTATCCCAAATAATAAAAACCCGGTTGCAAATGCACCCATAATTAAATATTTGAATGCGGCTTCGTTGGATGAAACATCTGTTTTGTTGCTTCCTGCTAAAATATACATTGGAATAGAAAGAATTTCGATACCTAAAAACAACATTGCCATGTTAGTATAAGAAACCATAATTACTGCTCCTACCAATGCAAACAGCACCAAAGCAAAATAATCGGTTTGATTGGTTTCCTCTTTGAAAAACCCTTCTGCCATCAAAAACCAAAGAAATGCAATTACAATAATTACAGCCGTGAATGCCACTGCGTAATTATCAAACAGCATCATTTTGTAACACAACTTGTTGGTATCCCAATCAAACATGTTTAAAATGAATGTGGTAATTAAGCCAAGCAATACAATTGGATACAATAATTTTTTAAAGCTGAAGATCTCAGCTAACAATGCAATTACACCTAATGAAGAAAGTAATATTAATGCTTTCATAAGAGCCCCTCCAAACCTCCCCTAAGGGAAGGCTTTTGCACCTTCTAATTTCTTCCTACAGAAGAAATTATGGTGTTTTTGTTTTTTAAATTGTGACTATTTCTATATATCTCTCACTTCTTGCCCCTTCTCCTTTGGAGAAGGGATTAAGGGTTGAGGCTTTTTACCAATTGATCAACAGCCGGTGAACAAATGTCTGTTAATGGTTTTGGAAAAACTCCAAATGCTATAATCGCTGCGCAAATAATTATCAATACTGCTTTTTCACTTTTCTCTAAAGGAGCAAATGTTGAGGTGATGGAATTTGTTTCGCCCAACATAATTGATTGATAACTACGCAACATATACACTGCTCCCAAAATAACTGATAGTCCTGCGAAAGCTGCCATCCATGCACTGTGCTGATAAACTCCATTCAATAATAAAAACTCTCCAACAAATCCGTTTGTTAAAGGAAGTGCTACACTTCCCAGCAGCACAATTAAAAATAAAACAGCGAATTGAGGATTTACATTTCTGATTCCACCTAACGAAGCTATTTCGCGAGTGTTTGTTCTTCTTTGAATAAGATCAACGATGAAGAATAATCCAACCACGTTTACACCGTGACTTAGCATTTGCACCATTGCACCTTGAACTCCTTGCGTGTTCATAGATAAAATTCCTGCAGCAATTAAGCCAACGTGCGCGATAGATGAATATGCAATTAAGCGTTTGAAATCTTTTTGAACGATAGCGATGCATGACGCATAAACAATTCCGAAAACGGATAATCCAATTGCAATGTGTGCATAATGTTCAACTCCCAAAGGCGCGATAGGCAATAACCAACGGATAACTCCAAAAGTTCCCATTTTTAACATGATTCCCGAAAGCATCATTGTTCCTTGTGTTGGAGCTGTTGTATAAGTATCAGGTTGCCAAGTGTGAAATGGGAAGATCGGCATTTTGATCGCAAAAGCAATGAACATTGCCCAAAAGACATATCCCTGATGAACAGCGTCCATGCTTTGTCCGGCTGCATAAAGTGCATTGATATTAAAACTGTGTTCGCCTGATGTATGAAGAAATAAATAAATTAATCCTCCCAACATAAATAAACTTCCCGCTAAAGTGTAGACGAAAAATTTGAACGTAATTCTTGCTCTGTCATCTCCGCCCCATAATAAACAAATAAAATAAATCGGGATAAGGGCCAATTCCCAGAATACATAAAATAAGAATCCGTCCAAAGAAACAAACACACCTATTAATGCCATTTGCATTATAAGAATCAAAGAATAAAATGCAGAAGGATTTTTGTAATCGTTTTTAAATGATGTAAGAATGATTATAGGGACTAAGAATGTTGTAAGCAAAACCAACAACATGGAAATCCCATCGATGCCCACATGAAAAGTAATCCCAAGCGATTGGATCCATGAATGATTCCATTCAAATTGCGTTGATGCATCTCTGTTAAATTGCGACAGCGCAATAATTGCAAATGCAAATTCCAAAATTGCCGCACCCAAAGCAATGTTTTTTATTTGCGGTCCTTTTACAAACAACAAAAGCAAACCAGCAACTAAAGGAAAAAATATTAATAATAATGTGATCATATCTTTATAAAATTCTAATATCAAGTTTGTACTTCCAACTCTTACACACCCCTAACCCCTCTCAAGAGGGGAATTGGTTCGTGCTTATTTTTTTACTTATCCTTCGAAACTATATTTTAAAATAATTGTGTAAATAAAATCAAAACAATACTAATCACCATTACAAAAATGTAGAAGCCGATGTTTCCTGTTTGTGCAAGCCGTATTGTTCCACTCATCCAGTTTACAGCGGACCCCACACCGTTTACAACTCCGTCTATAATTTGATTGTCTACTAATTTGTGAAGTCCTTCAGAGATTGCATTCAATGGTTTTGTAATCAGACTTTCATAAATTTCATCTACCCAATATTTATTGTAGATCAATTTGTGAGCAGGTTTTAATTCTTCTCCTTCTTCCGCAGGCAAAGTCTTTTTCA
>JAYVZC010000483.1:0-2617 GCA_043783695.1 Bacteroidota bacterium | reverse complement strand
TTGGAACTGTGTTTAACAACTTGATGAAAAACGGAACGTATGGTTTTTGGTTAAGCAATGGTGTCGCACTTGGAAATCAAGGAGGACCCGCTCCAGCAGGTGTGGCAAGTGATAATCAATGGCAGGGGACGTTTACGAAACATACTTTTGCTAGTGGAGCATTAGTTACAGTTGGGAATAATTCAAAAATATTTTATAGAAATACTGGAGCTTTTATTCCAAGTGCAAATTCGTTTGCAGGTTCTGGAATACAAATGACACCACAGTTTTTAACTACTGTAACAAATCCTATTTCTTATTGTGCTTATCCAATTCCATTTGGTGGAGGACATAAGGCAATGGTAATGGTTGTGAAAGATTCTATTTATACAACTCAACAGTTGAAGTGGTTAAGTAAACATGGCGTATACCGTGAATTGAAAGCGGATAGCACTTTGATTGCCGGTGATACAGTTCTTGCAAATTTCAAAAATAGTTTTGCTGTTCAAAATATGGGTAAACTATACGATGCTTTGCAAGTTGCAGGCGAAAACAATTCTGCCAATTTTGTAACAGCAAAAAATTCCATAAATGCGTTAGCAATTACTGAACCTATTGAAGATTATTTGAAAACAGTAATTAACATGGCTTTAGAAAAACAAATAACAAATGTTGATTTCAGTAGTACTGATTTGTCTACTTTGAGAAGCATTGCTGCTATGTGCCCATATAATGAGGGAACAGGAGTTTACATCGCTCGTTCATTACTTGTGCCTTATGATGCAATTGGAACAGAATATGAAAATAGCTGTGAAACTTCTGGAACAAGAGAAATGTCATTTATAAATGATGAGCCTGTTTCCATTATTACAGATAATAAATTTTTACTTTTTCCAAATCCTAATAATGGAAGTATGACACTTAATTATGAGATAAGCGAAACAGACAATGCTAGTTTGTTGATTTATGATATCACAGGAAGAGAAATAAGTAATTATAAAATGAATGCAAACAACAATTCATTAATAATTAAAGAAAATGAATTAAGTAATGGCATTTACCTTTACAAGGTAATTATCAACGGAAAAACAGCCAAAAGCGACCGCTTAGTAATTATTAAGTAATTGTAGCAATAAATTTCAAACCCCTTTACGCTTTATTGCGTAAAGGGGTTTATCTTTGTAGTAGGTGAAAAAATGTCTCTTTTTCATAATATGTTTGTTTGTTCTGAAACTTAAGTTATCGGGACAGGCAAACTTAGTTCCTAATCCTAGCTTTGAAATATACACAACTTGCCCTAGTATATATGGGCAAATTTATTTTGCTCAGCCGTGGTTTCAGCCAAACTACTATTTTGGAACTGTAACAACAGCGTGCAGTTCCGAGTTGTATCATACTTGTGCTCCATTTGGCCAAGTGAGCGTTCCAGTAAATAATACATCAGGGCACCAATCTCCAAAGTCTGGTAATGGATATGCTGGTTTTGTTTTGAGAAATCAAGGAGCAATAACGTCTTTAGAATACATTGAAACGTCTCTTGTTTCCAAGCTCTTAAAAGGGAAAACATATTGTGTTGAATTTTATGTGTCTCTTTCAGACACCTCAATATACGCTATAAGTCATATTGGGGCCTTTTTTTCAAATGATAGTTTATTATATAATAGTTCTACATATTCCAATATTCCAGTTGTTCCTCAAGTAGAAAATTCAAGTTCTATTGTGATTACAGACAAAAATAACTGGACTTTAATTTCTGGGCAATTTATCGCAATTGGAGGAGAAGACTACATGACTATTGGCAACTTTAGAGATAATGCATCTACAACAACTCAAAATGTAGGCGGTTTTTATCCTTATGCCTATTATTATTTTGATGATGTTTCTGTTGTTTGTTGTGATTGTGATACAGCAGTAATAATAAATATTATTATACCAAATGTTTTTACTCCTAACAATGATAATATAAATGATTTTTTCAAAATCACAAGCTCAGGAATTTTGTCTCTCGATTGCAAAATTTATGACCGTTGGGGAATTTTGGTCGGGGAAATAAAAAGTGTAAATGATGTTTGGAATGGGAGAAGTACAGCAGGAATAGAATGTGTTGATGGTGTTTATTATTATGTTCTTTCTGCCAAAGGGACAGATAGTAAAGAATATATTCAAAAAGGTTTCATTCAATTAATTAAATAACTTCCAGTGTGCCGACAAATTAGAATTCCAAACTAAATACGAGTTTAAATAACGCCTGCCGACAAATTGCCTTAAAGAAAACATTTAATACTTAAACAAAATTCACATTCTGCAGCCCGACAGATATTGCAATCAACAGTGAGACCAACACGACCTTGAATAATTCAGCATCCTTAGACAAATTATTCTCCCCGCCAGAAACAGAACTGAGACGCTGGATAATTATAACCCGACAGATTTGAATTACATCAAAATAATTCTTACTCATTTCACAGCTCTGGTCAAGCACATTTAAAAACCGCAAAAGCCATCACACATCCCTGCCTGCCGTCACGTATGGCAAAGTTTTCAAATAAGCTTGCCCTTTTCTAGCGCTGAATAAAAGGAAAGCCTCCCAAAAAAAACAAAACTTTCTTGCGACCGCTTTTCCCGACACACAGAAAAC
>JAYVZC010000482.1:0-2617 GCA_043783695.1 Bacteroidota bacterium | reverse complement strand
ACATTTTTACAAACGATAGGTTCACGAAAAACAGTTCCATCCAAAATATTTCGGATAGTACCATTTGGTGATTTCCACATTTGTTTTAATTTGAATTCTATTACACGCTCTTCATCAGGAGTGATGGTTGCGCATTTGATGCCAACATTGTATTTTTTAATTGCTTCAGCGGAATCAATTGTAACTTGATCATTTGTTGCATCGCGATGTTCAACTCCTAAGTCGAAATATTTAATATCCAAATCTAAGTATGGAAGGATTAATTTATCTTTAATAAATTTCCAAATGATACGTGTCATTTCATCGCCATCTAATTCAACTACAGGGTTAGCTACTTTAATTTTACTCATAATTATTAGTTTAATGTTAGAAAGTTTAATTTTAAAATTTTCGTGTTTCAAAACGAGATACAAATATAGCATTTTGGTTGAAAAAAAGAGCCAAAACTTAAAGTCTTGACTCTTTGCTAAATTTCCTCCCCCTAAGTCCTCTAAAGGGGAACACACATCAAATAAACATTTTAGTATCCGAACACATCTTCTAAACTCAGGAAGGTAACTTTCCCATATTTTTCAAGTGTTGGAATATCTAAACTTTCTTTTTTCCCGATTACTAGAATAGTATATTGTTTGTTTTTGATGTGGTTTTCTTCAAAGGATTTAAGTTGTTCAAATGTAATGGAAGGAACTTGTAGGTATACATCTTTGCGAATATCGTGATCATGCCCCAGTTTTTGAGCGTTTTCATAATTAAATAAAATACTCGCTTTTGTGATGCGTTCGGTGCGGATACTTTGAATGATGGATTCTTTAGAAGCTTTGAAACTACTTTCCGATTTTGGCATATTAGATACCAATTCCATCATTCCTTTCATTGCTTCGGGTAATTTGTCGGCTTGTGTTCCAATATAGGAAAATACATAATTATGGTCTGTTTTTTTTCTTGCGGAGCTGTAACTCGAGTAAACCGAATAAGCCAAAGCTTTTGATTCTCTCATTTCTTGAAATACAATAGATGACATGCCGCCACCAAAATATTCATTGAATAAGCGAATATCAGGAATATGTGCTTGGTTGTATTTTTCATCTTTAGAAATAAAAATTACTTCTGCTTGTTTCATATCATAGTTTACAGCATACACATTTGTATTGGCTTCTGTTTCCAAAAATTGAACAGGCAAAGGTGTTGGTTTTAATACTGTCGGTGCGGTGTGCAATTTATTTAACATTGCAGTTACTTCGTCAATACTATTGTTTCCATAGTATAAAACACGATGTTGGTAGGAAGTAACCTCTTTTATAATAGAAATCAATTCATCCGACTTTAAATTTTTTAATTCAGCAGAAGATAAAATATTCGTGTATGGAGATGTTTTTCCATATTTACCATAAGACATTAATGCTCCGAATAAAATTTCTCCTTTACTTAATTTTGCATCTTCACGTCTTTTCTCGATATCGGAAACAACATTTTTAAGAGCTTCGTCATTGGGTTGAGCATTGGCCAATAAATTTTCAAAAAGTTTAGTTGCCTTCTCACTATTTTCTGTCAAGCCGCTAAGGCTAACCCAGGTTTGATCTTCACCTACATACACATCGAATGAACAACCCAGTTTATAAAATTCTTGTTGTACTTGTGCCGCAGTTAATTCTTTTGTTCCCAAATATTTTAGATAATTTATTGCAACATCTGTTTTTTTATTGTGATTGGAACCCATATCCAAAACATAATACATATCAAATGTTTTGTTTTCGGTATTTGCTGTGTACAAAACTTGAGTACTGCTTTTTAATACTGCTTTTTTAATATCCGTATTGTAATCAATAAATACAGGCTCAATATCTTTTATTGGAGTAGAAATACTGTTTTTTACAAATTCACTTTGGTCATCGCGGTTCACGCTAACAGGGGTAATGATAGGTTTCTCAACTTTTTGAACGGATTTATCTTCGCCTGTGCGTTTGTAAACCAAAACATAGTTGTTTGTATAATTTATTTTCACAAAATCAATCACTTCTTGTTTGGTAATTTTTGATAAACGATCTATAGTTGTAACCGTTTCTGCCCAATTTCTTGCTGTTATGAAGGAGCCTACAAATGCATCGGCACGAGCGCCATTGTATTCATAGGATTTTGTTTGTTGCAATTTCATATCGGTAATGATAGCACTCATCAACCAATCGGGGAAATCACCTTTTTTAATTTTTTCGATTTGCTCCAATAATAAATCTTTTAATTGTTCTAAGGATTGTCCTTCTTTTGGGCTACCGGTAATAATATGAGCAGAGTAATCTTTAAATTCCATATCAAAAGCACTTGCTTCCAATACTTTTTGTTCTTGATTTAAATTCAAATCAATCAATCCTGCTTTACCGTTTGATAAAATTTTATTTACCATCATAATCATGTCGGCATCTTTACTTCCTATACCGGCAAAGCGATAGCCAATCATAACGTTTTCGGCATCCGGGCCAATTACATTTTTTATTACAGGAGTAGCAATTGGTTTTTCGATGTATGGTTGATAAACAGGAACAGGTTTATTTTGCCAAGAGCTAAATTTTTCATCAATCATTTTGATGGTTGCATCCGGATCCAAATCGCCAGATAAACAAAT
>JAYVZC010000481.1:0-2628 GCA_043783695.1 Bacteroidota bacterium | reverse complement strand
TGAAAAAAACAGTTACCACAGTAGTATTTATGATCGGTTTAGTTCTTGTTAGCAATGCACAAGCGCCTAAAACAGCAGTAGAAGAGAACAATTGTTATACAAAATGGGCTCAAAAATTTCAAGATAGAGGTGCCGAAGATGTAACTGATGGCTCTTATACCGATGTGATTATTTCAATTAGAAGTGGTGCGGATGCAGAATGTTACAATGGAAAATGTGAAGTGAAAGAAGGAAAAATAGTGGCAATGTATATTAAAATGGAAGATGGTAATTATGAGTTGCTAAAGAGAAAAGCACGTTATGAAAATGTACCATTGATTATTACAAATGGAATGTCGAGTCCGCTATTAACCATGGAAAGCGATTTAATTAACGTTCTTTTTGTAAAAAAAATTAAACCTAAAAAAGCAGGATTTGTAAAAGCGGCTGAACCTACCGATGATTAGGAATAAAAATTAATTGAAAAGTCGTTCCGATTTATCGAAATCGGTAAAGAATAAATTATCCATGCAAAAAAGTCGTTTAAATTAAACTCTTTGGGGAGTTCATTTAGTGTGTTTGTGATTGTGGAATTTTTCATATTAAAAAGATACAATAATTGGAGAACTCTATAATTCAATTCATAAATATATGAAAATTATATTCTGATGATTCTTTTGAAGTGCTGGGGCACTTTGATAACAGCGATATTAGAGGATGTAATTTGTTGGTAGAGGAGTTTGTTATTTTTTCGCAAAAATAACAAACTCCTTCTTGCCTTTTTTTACAATTATTTGATTAAAACTACCAATAAACTGATTGGATGATATTGTCTGGTTAATATCTGTTATTTTTTCAAAGTTAATTGAAAGCCCCCCGCCTTGTATTAATCTTTTTATTTCGCTTTTTGACCCAAAATTTCCTTGTCTCGCCAAAAAGTCAACGACATTTTCCTCTAATATATCAGAAATTTCATAATAGATGCTTCCTGAAGAATGTAGTTGATTAATTTTATCTTGTGTGTTAAAGGTTTGAATGAATTGATCAGCAGATTTTATCGAATAGAGCTCAATATTACCTTCTGTTTTATCATAATCTTCTTTTGAATGGACACGAATTGTGATTTCTTTAGCTAATTCTTTTTGCATTAATCTTTTCCCAGGATTGTTATTATGCTCAATCTCTAAATTTTCAATTTCATCTTTCGTTTTCATTGAAAAAATTCTAAAATAAGTTTTTACATCTTCGTCTGATGCATTTAACCAGAAATTCTTAAAATCTAAAACCGATGTTTTTGCTCTGTCCAGCCAAACATTTCCGCCTTCTGTTTTTCCGAACTTTGTTCCGTCTGCTTTTTTAATAAGTGGAGTAGTCAATGCAAAAGCTTCTCCACTTGCTTTTCTTCTGATTAATTCTGTGCCCGTAACAATATTTCCCCATTGATCCGAGCCTCCCATTTGCAATTTTATTCCTTTGTTTTTCCACAAATAATAAAAATCGTATCCTTGAACCAATTGGTAGCTGAACTCCGTAAAACTCATTCCATTTTCCAAACGATTTTTTACCGAATCTTTTGCCATCATATAATTTACTGAAATGTGTTTTCCTACATCTCTGATAAAGTCTAAAAAACTAAATCCTTTGAACCAATCGTAATTGTTTACTATTTCTGCTGAATTTCCACCGCAATTAAAATCTAAAAACTTTTCTAATTGTTTTTTCTGACATAAAATATTATTATTCAAAGTTGCTTCATCCAATAAATTTCGTTCAGCCGATTTTCCTGAAGGATCTCCCACCATTCCCGTTGCGCCACCAACTAGAGCGATGGGCTTGTGTCCTGCTTTTTGAAAATGCAAGAGTGTCATGATTTGCACCATATTTCCAATTCCTAATGAATCGGACGTAGGATCAAATCCAATATATCCTATAACCATCTCTTTATTCAACAACTCTTCCGTTCCAGGCATAATATCTTGTAACATTCCTCGCCATTTTAATTCTTCTACAAAATTTGTTTTCATTATTTAATTTTTTACTTCACAAATATAACATAAATCCTATTTCCTTGCGATTTTGGTATGGATTATGCCATGGAAGCAACGATTCTGCTTAAGTTCGTCTAACTGTTATAATAGCTAGATTTGTGATTGATTTGAAAGTGATAATTGTTTAGTGTGAATACTACTCTTTTTCGAATTTATTTTTCTGTGTTCTGCTATAGTTTTTTCTGTTCCATAAATTTATTTGGACAAGAAAAGGATTATTCTGCTATTGATCGTTATGCAAAAAATGCCCCTCTCGGTATTTCTAATTTGTATAAACCGCTCACTCATTATTTAACGGATAAATATATTACCGATGATGAAAAGGTGAGAAGCATTGCGGTGTGGATAGTTAATAATATTAAGTATGATACCAAAGTAATTAGGACAGACAATAGAAAAAAACTTAGCCCGAATAAAATATTAGCAAAAAGAAAAGCGATTTGTCAAGGTTATTGCGATTTGTTTGAAGCTATGTGTAAAGAAGCAGGCATTGATGCAAGAACGGTTGTAGGATATGATAAAGGTGGGAATTATGAACCAACAGATATTTTTGTTAGAGATGACCATTGTTGGAGTGCCGTAAATATTGATGGTGGATGGC
>JAYVZC010000480.1:0-6277 GCA_043783695.1 Bacteroidota bacterium | reverse complement strand
CCTGATACCAAGTCCAGTCCATCAACTGCAATCATTTTGTATAATTCAGGAATTTCATCGGGTGAGTCCTGCAAGTCCGCATCCATAGTGATCACTACATCACCTTGAACAGCTTCGAAACCGACATTTAAGGCAGCCGATTTACCATAATTTCTCCGGAATTTTATTCCTCTGATATTTTGATTTTTGGCGGAAAGCGCTTCAATCACAGACCAAGACTTATCTCTGGAGCCATCGTCAATTAAAATAATCTCGTAAGAATACGAAAAAGTAGTCATTACCCTCTCTATCCATTCACACAATTCGGGCAGAGATTCTTCTTCGTTAAATAAAGGAATTACAACTGAAATGTTCATATCAAGGCAAATATATAGACAAAATGCGAATTCATACGATTGTATTAAGATTTTTTAACAGGGATTTACCTTTACTTGTTTGTTTTCAGCCATTGACAATGCTAAAAATTTCAAGTTTCAAATTTCAGATTAAGATATTTTGAATACAACCACAAGCCTCACCATATAAGAGAATCCCGAAATTTTGGCAAGAAATATAGCAATACTCAGAATTTGAAATCTGAAATTTGAAATTTCCTTTTTCAGATTGAAAAAAAATCGTACTTTCGCGCTGGGGTAAGTCCTTTACAAGCAGCTCCCTTTAACCCTCCAGGTGCGGAAGCAAGCAAAGGTATCAGGTTGAGCGCTGTGCTAGAGGTAGCTTACCCCTTCTTTTTTCTACTATACAGATAACGAATCTTTACGAATATTACGAATCTGTGTTTTCTAGCCTACTTATTAAGACTTTTCCACATTCAATTTTTCGATTGCTTTACTTTTTACTTTTGCCTTAATTAAACCTAATTAACCCACTTAACTCATTTAACTTATTTAACCTAATCAACTTATTCATATGAAATTTTTTATCGATACAGCAAACCTTGCACAAATTAAAGAAGCACAAGACTTAGGAGTTTTGGATGGCGTTACAACTAATCCATCTTTAATGGCGAAAGAAGGAATCAAAGGAGAAAAAAACATCCTGAAACATTATGTCGACATCTGTAAAATTGTAACAGGCGATGTAAGTGCTGAAGTTATTTCTACAGATTTTGCAGGAATGGTAAAGGAAGGAGAAGCATTGGCGAAATTGCACAAACAAATTGTGGTGAAAATTCCAATGATCAAAGATGGTATTAAAGCAATAAAATATTTTTCTAATAAAAAGATCCGCACCAATTGTACTTTAGTATTCTCTGCCGGACAAGCATTGTTAGCAGCGAAAGCAGGAGCATCCTATGTTTCTCCATTCATCGGAAGATTGGATGATGTTTCTACTGATGGTTTACGTTTAATCGAAGACATTCGTTTGATCTATGATAACTATGGTTACGAAACAGAAATTTTAGCTGCATCTGTTCGTCATCCAATGCACATTATCAACTGTGCACAAATTGGTGCTGATGTGGTGACTTGTCCGCTTAGTGCGATTTTGGCATTATTAAAACATCCATTAACGGATAGCGGATTAGCACAATTTTTGGCGGACGCTAAAAAATAAGGCCTCACCCCAACCCCTCTCCAATTGGAGAGGGGCTTTTTTCCTAACAAGCATTTGAATAATAAATTTTGCTTCTAAGAATAAATCCAGAAAAACCAAACTACGATGAGATCGCACAAGTAGTAAAATGCTTGCGTGATGGTGGTGTTGTTATTTATCCTACTGATACCGTTTATGGAATTGGTTGTGACATTAACAAACAAAGAGCTGTTGAACGGGTATGTAAAATAAAAGGTATTGATCCAGAAAAAGCAAATTTCTCTTTCGTTTGTTCTGACCTAAGTCATCTTTCTGATTTCACCAAACCAATCAGTACTGGCGTTTATAAAGTAATGCGAAAAGCTTTGCCTGGTCCGTTTACTTTTATTTTAGAAGCTAATAGTAACGTTCCGAAATTATTTAAGAGCAAAAAAAAGACCGTTGGAATTCGTATTCCCGATAATACCATTTGTCTGGAAATAGTAAAACAACTGGGTAATCCCATCATGAGTACTTCAGTTCACGATGACGATGACATTGTTGAATATACAACAGACCCGGAACTTATTCACGAAAAGTATAAAGACATTGTAGACATTGTTATTGCCGGAGGATATGGGAATAATGAAGCTTCAACAATAGTTGATTGCAGTGAAGGAGAATTTGAAATTATCCGACAAGGATTGGGTGTTCTTGAAGAGTTTATATAAATTAGTGTAGAGAGCCACAGATTCACAGATAAAAAATTAAAAAATAATTATTGAAATTGATTTCTTGAAAATAAAAATCTGTGAATCTGTGGCTAAAACCCTGCTTCTACTTCTCCACCGGAAAACCCTTCTGCACCCAATCTTCTTTTATCCCAGTTGGAATATTTAATACCTTAGCTTTTTTATAACCGTTGTCGTTAAGATATTTTATTGCGGGGCGAATATTCGGACAATTAGCTGAAGTACAGCAACCGCAATAAATAACAACTTCTTTGTCTTTCGGAATATTATTTAAAACTGATTTGAATTTTCTGAATCCTTCTTCTTCATTAACAGGACCTACTTTGATAGCAGTTTTAATTTGGTCAACAGTACCAACATTTAAAATTACAGGTTTTATTGCTTTGGGATTATTTATTGCATAAGCCAATTCTTGTGGCTGAATGGTTTGTTCTTTTTTGATTGGGTCTTGCTTGACGAAAGCGAAGAATAAAATTGTTACGGGTAGTAAAAGGAGTATGAATTTTTTCATAGAGATTTGTTTTCCATGAAAGAGCAAATTTTGTACCAAGAAGATCACTGTTAAAAGTGAGTAAGATTTCTCCGCTTCGGTCGAAATGACATTCTAAGAATAATTCGAGTAAATTACTTCCCTAAAACTTTAAACTCCGTTCTTCTGTTCATTTGACGGTGTTCATCGGTATCGTTAGCCACTTTTGGTTTGGTATCTCCATAACCTTTGTAGGTCAATCGTTTTGCATCAATACCACCTGCAACTATATAATCAAATACTGCTTTTGCACGGTTTTGTGAAAGAACCTGATTCATTTTTTTATCACCAACATTGTCTGTGTGTCCGCTTAATTCTCCACTTATCGTTTTATTTTTATTTAAAAAAGCTACTACTTTATTTAATTCTGCTTTTGATTCGGGTTTTAAATCAAACTTTCCAGTTTCAAAAAATATATTTTTTAATTCCATTACACCTTCTATTTCTATTGGCTGCATCGGGACATCCAACATAATTGGTTTCATTTGATCCGCTAATTCTTTTAAAGAAAAGTTTTCTGAATAAAATAAATAACCATCCTGAGAAGCGTTCAACATATAGTTCTTATCAATAGGTAAACACATTAAAAATTCACCATTACCACTGTTTGCATTCGATTCCATCATCACTAAACCCGATTCTAAATCAATCAATTCGAAATGCGCTCCTAATGGCTGTTTTGTTTTTGCATCAAATACTTTTCCTTTTGCATAAGTAACTTTACCCGGACGAGCACCTTCGTACAAATCAAATTGATAAAGGTCTAATCCACCTTGTCCGCCTGCTCTATTAGAAGCGAAATAAGCAACATTCCCTGAAGCTGCAACCAGAATACTATTTTCATCACCATAAGTATTTATTGGATAACCTAAATTTACCGGTGTTCCCCATTTCCCTTTTTCGTCCATACGCGAAACATATAAATCCAGTCCTCCCATTCCAACATGTCCGTTTGAGCCGAAGTACAATGTTTTTCCATCGGGATGAATAAAAACAGATTCTTCTTTTCCCGGAGTATTAATTTGCGGACCAAGATTGCGTGGAAAACCCCAGCTTCCATCGGGTTTTAAAGTAGAAACATAAATATCTGTTTCACCTATTCCACCTTGTCGGGCACTGACAAAATAAAGTGATTTTCCATCAGCAGAAAAAGATGGTTGAGTTTCATATTGATTAGTATTTACAACGTTGCCCATATTAAATGGAGTCGCCCATTTGTCTCCTACTTTTTCGGAATAAAAAATGTCGCAGCTTCCATAACCTTTTCTTCCACCTGCATAAGCTCCAGCGGCATTTTCCTGACAAGCAACAAAAAAGAGTAATTGTCCGTCAACCGACAAACAAGGAGCTCCTTCATTTCCAACCGTATTAATTCCATTACCAATAAGATTAGCAGGCTGCCAAACATTGTCGACTTTTTTACTGATCAAAAAATCTTCCTGCATAGGAAGTGTTTCTGTTCGATTATTTCTTGTGTACAATAATGTTTGTTCATCGGCTGTAACAGCAGGGAAATAATCATCAAAAGAAGAATTAATTGCAGCACCCATATTCTTAGGATCAAAGGGAACAGGGTTTTTCATTGCATTAATTGCGAAATTACAATTGGCCAGATTCCGCTCCGCAATGTCCTTTGTATCGGGATTGAGGTGTACTTTTTTTAAGAAACGTTCGTAATCTTTTTTTGCATCGTCATACCTGCCAATACCAATTTCTAATGTTGCAAGATTATAAAAGTTATTTAAATTAAAACCAGGGCTAATAGAAATTGCTTTTATATATTCATCAATTGCCTTTTCTGATTGTTTTTTTACTTGCAGAATTTCTGCATATAATAAATGAGGTTCAATAAAGTTTGCATCCTTTTCAATCGCTTTTAACAATTCTTTTGCTGCTTCATCGTCTTTCCCTGATTGAAATAATTTCACTGCATTTTCAAAAGCAGAAATAGCTTTTTTATTTGTTGAGGTATATTCCCCGGGAGGCAATTGTGCTTTACAAGACACAATGGTGATGGATGTGATAAAGAGGATGAGGATTCTTTTCATAATAAGCTTTCTTTGTACCACGAGCTGAAGCTCATGGTTATGAATTCAACAAGTTTCATTCCAATTAAGGAATATTCATGTATTTATGTGTTTGCAAGGATACGTTCCATTTTGGATGCGTCATTACGTAATCAACAATCAAAGGCATCATTTCTTTGCTTTTACTCCATTCGGGCTGTAAAAATAATTTGCATCTAGGCGAAACATGTTTTGCATTTTGTTCCGCCCATTCAAAATCATTTTTGTTGTGAACGATGATCTTTAGTTCATCAGCTTTTGCAAAATTTTCTGGTAAAGGCGGACTTGTTTTCTTTGGCGACAAACAAACCCAATCCCATGTTCCTGTCAACAAATAAGCTCCGGATGTTTCAATGAATGTCTGAATACCTTTCGCTTTAAATTGTTTTGTGATGTAATCCATGTTGTACATGCTAGGCTCACCACCAGTAACCACCACTGCTTTGCCGGGAAATTTACTTGCATTTTCTACAATCAAATCTGTATTTGTTAGCGGATGTAAAGATGCATCCCAGCTTTCTTTCACATCGCACCAATGGCAACCAACATCGCATCCGCCCACACGAATAAAATATGCAGGTTTGCCTGAATGAAATCCTTCTCCTTGAATAGTATAGAACTCTTCCATCAAAGGCAACTCAATTCCTTGTTCTAATAATGTTTTTTGTTGTTTTGTTTCCAAGATATACATTTTACAATTAGATTTCATGCACTTCGACTCCCTGCCTATCGGCAGGCAGGCGCTCAGTGTGACGGCTTAGGGTAACGTACAATATTGTCATCCAACCGAAGTTAAAAAAACTTATTCTAGTATCATCAGTTTAAATTCAAACGGATCAAATGCTTCCTTCAAATCAGAAATAAAATTCTTTCCTAATCTCAAATAATACGGAGCGAAATTATCATGTCTCTCTTGCAAAATCCCTTCCGGTAAAAATCTATCTATTAGTTTCCTGATCTGATTGATATTCGTTTCCTGCTTTTGTTTTTCAGACTTAATTAACTTGCTCTCAATATTTTTTAAACTGCTCAATGCTTTTTGAAACTCTGCTTCTACACTTGCCTTTAATGTTGCGTCTATAGCACCTACTTTTGCTGCGAGTTCAGTAAAAATAATAATTAATTTTTGTTCTTCTTCTTTCAATAAAACAGCTGAACTAGCATTTTTACTCACAAAATCTTTTATTAGTAAATCTATGTCTTTAAATAAATCTGTTTTTGATAAGCCTAATTTTTGAATTTGTTGTTCTGCTTTTTCATCGCTTAACAAAGCAAAATTTCTCGGAATTAAAACAGGAAAATTAATTTTATGATGCTCAAACATTCCTTTGTATTCCAACCAATATGCAATTTCACCCGGACCAGCAACATAAGCTAAATTTGGCAATATTTTTTGTTGGTACAAAGGACGAAGA
>JAYVZC010000479.1:0-6285 GCA_043783695.1 Bacteroidota bacterium | reverse complement strand
TGAGTTAAGAACTCTAACAATTTTGAACGCAGGTATTTTATTTTAATTATCATTTTTTTATTTTAATTAGAAATGGTCATAATTATTACTTAAAATTAATTAAAAGTACTTTGAGTTTCAAAGTTAAAGTATAAAAAAATATTACTCTCTATTTTTCAAAAGCTTTTCCAAAACATCCAAATGGTCATTGAATGCTTTCTTTCCTGCTTTTGTGACGGCATAAGTGGTATTTGGTTTTTTACCGATAAATTGTTTTTTCACTTGCAGATACTCTATTTTATCTAAAGCAGAAATATGAGAAGCTAAATTTCCATCTGTAATGTCCAGCATTTCTTTCAAAGTGCTGAACTCCACCCAATCGTTTACCATCAATATAGACATAATGCCCAATCGTATGCGGTTTTCAAAAGCCTTATTTAAATATTGTATATAATTTTTCAAGAATCCCTACGAATTATGAATTTTAACGAATTACGAATCTGTGTTTCCTAATTTTTTCCTTTTAAATTTTCAAATTGTCACATTTTCAAATTACTTTCTTTCGTATTTAAAATACATGAGGGCACCATAAATAATATGCAGAACCCCAAAACCAACAGCCCAAAATAGTAATCCGTACCCAATGAAATAAGATGCTAATAAACCTAAAACAATTTCACACAAACCTAAATAGCGAATATCGTTGAATGTATATTTACTTGCATTAATCAATGCTAATCCGTAAAATATTAAAGTAACCGGGGCAACCAAACCAATTATTCCGTGAAAAAGTAAAACCAAACAAAACAATCCTCCCGCAACTAATGGAATTGCTAAATTGACTAATAAACGCTTTGCTGAGTTGTCCCAAACTTTTAATCCTTTACGTTTTGAATTACGAACTGTTAAAAGCGTACCAACCAATAAAGAAGAAATTAAAACGACAATGGCAATTTCAAAAAAGTAAATCGTCAACTCTATTATATCCTCATCACAAATCGTTCTGTAATTAATATCATAAAAACCAAGTTCCATATATGCCAAATACGCACCTATCAATGCAAATATGCCAGCAAATATTCCAGATAAACCACTTAATGAAATACAACGAGAAGAACGCTCCATCATGGAACGAATGTCTGTCAGCGCCTGCAAATGCTCTTTTTGTTTTGTCATTTTTGAATAAATTAAAAGTACTTTGTAATGCAAAGTTAAATTAAATTTCAATACAACAAACATTATTTTCAAAAAAAATGTTAATAGACCAATTTTAAAACTAAATAATAACACTATTATTTAAAAATAATCCCCAACTTATATGTCGATTTATTTCCTTGCTATACTTTCTTTATAATGTAAAAATTGATTTTCTGCCTCGGGATTAACCAAGCTAATACAAGTAGTTCGGATATAAAATCTTTACTGTATAAGTTTAGTTTAAGGGAAGTGTTGAAAACTAAATAGCACTAAAAATAAGCACAAACACTTACCAATAAAGCACTTACAATAAGCGTTTACGCAACAAACTATCATTCCTCCATTCCCCTGCTTTTATTCGATTAATTAGTATTATTTTTGTAGGAATAAGCCTATTATGTCAGACATTATTCATCTTTTACCCGATTCGGTAGCCAATCAAATTGCTGCAGGGGAAGTGGTTCAACGACCGGCTTCTGCTGTTAAGGAATTGATGGAAAACGCATTGGATGCAGGTGGTTCAAAGATAAAACTGATTGTAAAAGATGCAGGAAAAACACTTATTCAGATAATTGACAATGGTTGCGGAATGAGTGAAACCGATGCCCGTATGAGTTTTGAGCGACATGCCACTTCCAAAATTAAAAAAGCAGATGATTTATATGCAATACGAACAATGGGTTTCCGTGGAGAAGCTTTGGCTTCCATTGCTGCTATTGCTCAGGTAGAATTAAAAACAAAACGCATTGGCGATGAAATTGGCGTTCAAATTGATATAGAAGGCAGTGAAATCAAACGTCAGGAAGCAGTTAGTTGTCCTGAAGGCACTTCCATTTCTGTCAAAAATTTATTTTATAATGTTCCTGCACGCAGAAATTTCTTAAAAACCGATTCGGTAGAACTCCGCCACATCATTGAAGAATTTCATCGTGTGAGTATTCCAAATCCTGAAATTGCTTTTAGTTTACATCATAACACTACCGAAATATTTCATTTGGAGGTTGGTTCATTAAAACAACGATTAATGGGACTTTTCGGAAATTCATACAACACAAGATTAGTTCCTGTTGAAGAAAACACAGGCATTGTAAAAATCAAAGGTTTTGTAATTAAACCGGACTTTGCTAAGAAAACGCGTGGAGAACAATTTTTCTTTTTGAATAAACGCTTCATCAAAAATGGTTATCTACACCATGCCGTGCAATCGGCATTCGAGCAATTATTACCACACGATAGTTTTGCTTCATACTTTTTAATGCTGGATGTTGATCCCAAATCCATCGATATTAATATTCATCCTACAAAAACAGAAGTAAAATTTGAGGACGAAAAAGCCATTTATGCGTTTTTGCGTTCGGCTGTAAAAAAGTCGCTCGGACAATTTAACATTTCTCCTAGTTTGGATTTTGATCAAGAAGCGCATTTATACAACATGCCACTAAAGCCTGTTGATGGTATTTACAAACAACCAACCATTAAAGTGGATGAAAATTACAATCCTTTTAAAACAGAAAAAAAAGAAATTACAGAAAAAGAACTTTCCAATAAAAACAATTGGGATAAATTATATAGCCGCCATGTTGACAATCAACTCGCCTTTGAAATAAAAAAGGAAGAAGAAACTCAACAAACCATCAATACCGATTGGGACAACGAGTTGCACGAAAGCAATAAAAAGTTAACGTATCAATTACACAACAAATATATTCTCACGCATATCAAAACCGGATTTATGGTAATTGATCAGCAAGGTGCTCACGAACGTATTTTATATGAACGCATTTTAGAAGGATTTAAAAAGCATAAATCGGCAACACAACAAGAGCTTTTCCCAAAAGCAATTGAGCTAAACACACCCGACTTTGAATTGGTGAAAGAACTATATTCCGAAATCCAAGCAATGGGCTTCGACATAAGTGAATTTGGTAAAAACACCTATGTAATTCATGGCGTTCCTGCCGATACGGCAGAATTTGATTCTGTAAAATTATTGGAAGGATTATTGGAGAACTACAAACAAAATTTACTAGATTTAAAATCCGATAAAAAAGAAAATTTAGCGCGTGCAATGGCAAGAAACACAGCGATAAAATCTGGAAAAGCATTAACACAAGAAGAAATGCATACTATTATTGATGAACTATTTGCTTGCAATATGCCGTACAGTACACCGAATGGAAAACCCACAATTACAACATTTTCTTCTGATGATTTAGACAAACGATTTAAGAAGTAGGCAATTAAAAAGAGTAGACAAGTTAAAAAAGTAAACAATAAAAAATCTAAGTGCCCTTAGTGCCTTAGAGGTAAAAATAGAGAATCATAATCCGTAACCATTATGTCTTACCAACAATACCGTCCAAATAGCTTTAGTTCATTACCGCTGGTAATTAAAAATTTATTGATTATCAATGGATTATTTTTTCTTGCAAAACTGGCAATGATAAACATGGGAATTGATCTTGATGATAAATTAGGATTACATTTTCTATTATCAGATAAGTTTCAGCCTTTTCAAATAATCACATACATGTTTATGCATGCCGACTTTTGGCATTTGTTCTTTAATATGTTTGCGCTGTGGATGTTTGGAAATACTCTTGAGAATTTATGGGGACCAAAACGCTTTTTAATTTATTATTTAATAACTGGAATTGGAGCTGCTACTTGCCACTATGCTGTTATATACTATCAAATACATCCTGATCTACAAATTATCAATTCCATTATTACTAATCCATCAACTAAAACTTTTGAAGCATTTGTCAATTCTGAACACTTAAAATTTTATTCAGCCGAAATGCTAAATCAGTTTAAAGAAAGTGCGGGATATTACGATAAAGCAATGGCATCAAACAATGTTACTGAAGCACTTCGCATATCAGTTGACATTATGCAGACATATAAAACAGAATTTTTGAATCAACCCGTTGTAATCGGGGCGTCTGGTTCTGTTTTTGGAATATTATTAGCCTTTGGAATGTTGTTTCCAAACACAATGCTTTACATTTATTTTGCAATTCCAATAAAAGCAAAATGGTTTGTTATAATCTATGGTGCAATGGAATTATTCTCTGGAATTGCAAACAGTACCGGAGATAATGTTGCACACTTTGCTCACTTAGGTGGAATGCTTTTTGGATTTATCCTCATTAAATATTGGCAAAAAAAGAATAACCGTTTTTATTAATCGATGGCAAATCAAATCATAGAAGACTTTAAATTAAAATTACGAAATGGTAATCCTGTAACACGCTTGATTATTATTAATGTTGCAGTATTTCTAATTATCAGTATTTTTCGCATACTCACATTTTTGAGTGGCGAAGCAAGCTTTTTAAATTCGATAGAAAATTTCTTACAGCAAACCCTTTCTCTTCCTTTAAGTTTTCCAGGATTAGCATACAAACCATGGACACTCATTACCTATATGTTCACTCATATAGCACTCATGCATATTTTCTGGAACATGATTATGTTGGTTTGGTTTGGTGAAATTCTGTCACAGTATACTTCCAATAAAAAAATAATTCCACTTTATCTTTTAGGCGGAATTTCAGGTGCAATCATTACAATTATCCTAATTACATTTATTCCAACTTTACAGCCATATCTTGGAGCTCCAATGATTGGTGCTTCTGCCGGAGTAACAGCAATAATAATTGCAGCAGCTACATTAGTTCCTGAAGTAAAAATGAATATGATTTTTATCGGGCCTGTAAAATTATTATATGTAGCATTGTTTGTGATTTTTATAGATATTCTCAACGTTGCTTCTTACGATAATATTGGAGGGAATCTTGCACATTTGGGTGGAGCATTGATGGGTTACTTATTTATTTTTCAATATAAAAAAGGAATAGATATGTCGAAAGGTATAAATCGCTTTTTTGATTGGATTTCCGGGCTGTTTAAATCAAGTCCAAAAAGCAAAATGAAAGTAGCTTACAAACGCAAAGTTTCAGATGAAGAATACAATTATAATAAAAAAGTAGACCAAGAACATATTGATAAAATTTTAGATAAAATTTCTAAATCAGGATACGAGAGCTTATCAAAAACAGAGAAAGAGATTTTATTTAAAGCAAGTGGGAAAAAGAATTAAAAAATTTCAAATTTCAGATTTCAAATTTAAAAAATTGCAGACAAATATTTCTATGTGGAAAAGCCAAAACATTTAGCAAACACAGATTCGTTTGTAACCCTGAGCGGAGTCGAAGGGCGTATTTATTAGTTATCCGTAACCATTGGAGGAACAAAAAAACATACAAGAAGAAAAGAAAAAACGAAAAGGAAAACGCCATTTCTTTAATCGTATTGCTATGCTTTGCAATCATATTGTAGTAATAGCGCTACTTATCTCTTATATGGCTCCACATATTAGTCCGGAAACATTTTGGCTCATTTCATTTTTCGGATTATTCTATCCTGTACTTTTAATCATTAATTTACTTTTTATTATTTATTGGTCTATTCAAATAAAAAGACGAGCACTCTATTCTTTCCTTGTTATTCTAGCAGGATTCTCAAGTTTACATAGCTATATTCAATTTACATTCAACAATACTCCCGATGGTTCTAAAAAAATAATCAAAGTGATGTCATACAATGTGAAAGTGTTTGATTTATATGATTGGAACAAAAACATTGATACGCGTAATAAAATATTTGAGTTGATACAAAACGAAGACCCGGAAATAGCATGCTTTCAAGAATATTACCATCGCGACAGCAGTAAATTTGCAAACACCGATTCTTTATTAAAACATAGCAAATTCAACTATTATCATATCGAATACACTAGCAACATAAAACCAAAACAACATTTTGGAATTGCCACTTTTACTAATTACCCAATCGTTAATAAAGGAAAAATTGATTTCGGTTATAAGAGTAATAACATTTGTATTTACACAGATATAGTTATTGCGAAAGATACATTTAGAATTTACAATATGCATTTACAGTCCATCGCCTTTTCAAAAGATGATTATAAATACGTTGAAGACCTGCAAAAAGATGTGGAAACAGAAGATGTAGAACATTCCAAAAATATTTTAAAACGATTAAAGAGAGCATTTATAAAACGAGGAAAACAAGCAGATTTAA
>JAYVZC010000478.1:0-6289 GCA_043783695.1 Bacteroidota bacterium | reverse complement strand
CATTACGCATTGTTTTCGCTTGGTAACGATTTCTTAATCTTTTAGCATCGTTAGAACGGATTCTTTTGATACTCGATTTATGATTTGCCATTTTTCTTTTTTTTATTGTCAATTGCTTCCCGTTTTCACGTTACCCTTTTGACTTATTACTTTTTAAACTTTTTACTTTTTTAGTAGCCCGTAGGGGAATCGAACCCCTCTTACTAGGATGAAAACCTAGCGTCCTAACCCCTAGACGAACGGGCCAAATTAAACACCCTTAATTTTGGGAGTGCAAATGTAAATGAAAAATCTATTTCCACAAAATATTTTCGATACTTTCAACAAAAATCAATCAATAGAGTCATTATCTGCCTGAAAACGAAAGCCTAAGCGTTTTCCCGTCTTGATCTGCATACTTTCACTAACCGATAGCATGTCTTGCACGCTAATCTCTTTGATGGCATCAAATGGAGGGGTAAACAGGTCGAAATTCAAACAATATAATATAGTTGATTCTAATACTGCTTTAATAGCATTTTCGTCCATTACAGCATGCACAAAATCGTTATACAAAAACCCCAATTGTCTTTTTCCTTCAACAAAATAGTGGTTTTCCTTGTTCACAAATATTCGTCCAATTACATAACCCAAGTCATTGATTCTGCTGTATTTAAAGGAATCATTCAAGAAATTGTAGATATTAATCATCCCACAAAACGTACGATAATGGTCTTCCTTAATATAAGAACTCTTCCAAATTTGGTGGCTTTTATCAAACTCAAAAATATTGGTATGCATAGCAAAAATTAATAAATCACCCGCTACTCTCAATTCAAACTCAAATTCACCTTTCTCTCTATATTCGATAATTACCCTTTTATCAATAGCATTTGCTTCTTTAGATAGCTCATAAGTCAGCTCCTTTGTTGTTTTCTTTAAAATGGAGAATGCCTGAAGTGTGTTTGCATACACATCTTGTTTCATACTCGATTTCTCTTTGAGTGTCTTTAAAATAAGCTCTCTTGCTGTTTTTTTTTCCATTATTACAATTAGTTATATGCATTGGAATTAATCACAAATCATATTATTACGTCACCCCGAACGGAGTTGAAGTGCGTAATTCGTTGGTTCTAATAAGCTCGAGCAAAAACCACTCTTTGCGTTGAAGGATTTCCGCTATAAATACATTTACCACTTTCCTGTTTGTTATTCAGAGGAATACAACGAATGGTTGCTTTGGTTTCCTCTTTTATCTTTTGTTCTGTTTCAGGAGTTCCGTCCCAATGTGCCATCACAAACCCTGGAGTTTCATCTAATATACGCTTAAAATCCTCATAAGTATTAGCTGAATAGGTTTTCACCTCTGTCATTGCTTTCGCTTTCTGATACAAATTGTCCTGAATCTGTTGTAGCAAATGCTCAATCTTATTTTCTAAATCAGCTTGTTGTAGTGTTTCTTTCTCCATTGTATCGCGTCTTGCCACCTCAACTGTGCCATTCTCCAAATCTCTTCCGCCAATAGCAATACGAATTGGAACGCCCTTTAACTCATATTCAGCAAATTTCCATCCCGGACGTTGTGAGTCCCTATTATCGTATTTCACACTTATTCCTTTCATCTCCATCGCTTTTTTCATCTTGGCAACTGCTTCATTAATTTGTACTAATTGCTCGTCATTCTTATAAATAGGAACAATCACTACTTGAAAAGGTGCTAATTTCGGAGGTAAAACCAATCCTTTATCATCTGAATGCGACATGATTAAAGCTCCCATCAATCGTGTGGAAACGCCCCATGACGTTGCCCATACAAAATCTTGTTTGCCTTCTTTGTTTGCAAATTTTACATCAAATGCTTTCGCGAAATTTTGACCTAAAAAGTGTGAAGTCCCTGCCTGTAAAGCTTTCCCATCCTGCATCAGTGCTTCAATACAGTATGTTTCTATCGCTCCTGCAAATCGCTCATTTGCTGATTTTATTCCTTTTATTACCGGCATTGCCATCCAATTTTCAGCAAAATCGGCATACACGTGCAACATTTTTTCTGTTTCAATTACCGCTTCAGCCGAAGTGGCATGTGCTGTATGACCTTCCTGCCATAAAAATTCTGTTGTTCTTAAAAATAAACGTGTACGCATTTCCCAACGAACCACATTTGCCCATTGATTTACCAATATCGGTAAGTCGCGATACGACTGTATCCAACCTCTATACGTATTCCAAATAATGGTTTCAGAAGTAGGACGAACAATTAATTCTTCATCCAACTTAGCTGTTTCATCTACTACAACACTGCCATCTGGTGCTGTTTTCAAACGATAATGGGTTACTACTGCACATTCTTTTGCAAATCCTTCCACATGACTTGCCTCTTTACTGAAAAACGATTTTGGTATAAACAGCGGAAAATAGGCGTTTACATGGTCGGTATCCTTAAACATTTTATCCAGTGCTGCCTGCATTTTCTCCCAAATAGCATATCCGTAAGGCTTAATGACCATACATCCTTTAACTGCTGAATGCTCTGCCAAATCGGCCTTTACAACCAATTCGTTGTACCATTCCGAATAATTCCCTTCTCGCGTTGATAACTCCTTGCTCATAATTTTTTTTTATGGTATAGTATTTGTAATTTTATGTCAGACTTTAGGAGTTGTAAAAATAGAAAATTAAATCTTTTGTTAATCCCTTTTGTCGATTTAAAAAAGATTTAAAAATCGTCCCCATCACAATAAATAATAAAAAATGAAAACGTATTTAAGCATTCTGGCATTCGTTTTATTAGCGCTTACTTCATGTAAATTGCCTGAAAGTGCACAATCAAAGGCTTATAGCGATGATATTTATTATTCATCAAAAGACAAAGCAGCCGATAACCAAAAACGACTTGCTGAAGAAGCAAAACAAAGAGAAGATGCTAAAAAACAAGCGGAGCAAGAAGCTTTAGCTGCGCAAAATGCAAACCGTGGTACCACAACTTCCGATGACTATTACACTCCTTCCGAAAAGGGTTCTACAACTATCAACAATACCACCAATAACTACTACGACAATTCCGAATTCAATTATGATGATTATTATGATGATGCTTATGCTGTTCGCTTAAGACGTTTTCACGGTGGCAATAGCATGAATTATGGCTATTACGATAATTATTATACCAATTCCTATTTTTATAACGGAAATCCCTACAACTACGGGTCAAGCGTTTACATGGGTTACAATTTTTGGGGTCCAAGTTATTTTACATACACCTACAACCCTAGTTATTATTGGTACGGAAACCAAGGCTGGGGATATGATCCGTTTTACAATCCTTATGGATATGGTTATGACCCTTATGGATATGGATACAATCCTTACGGTGGTGGTTACGGATATGGCTATAACCCTTATGGAGCTGGGTACAACAACGGATATTGGGATGGATATTATGCAGGAATGTATAACAACAACTATTTCAATAGTTACGATAACAACAGTTATTATTATGGTCCAAGAGGAACAACAGGTTCAAATGGCAGAGTAACAGCACAGCCTACTTTAGCCAGTAGAATGGTACAAGAATTAGAAACCGAAGCAAAAACAAATCCGCAAAACTGGACAAAAGATGACTACGGAAGAATAAAACCAACCTATACAAACATAACAACGACAGATACTTATAAACCAAGCAACAACAATATAGTAATTCCTGTAGGGCCCGTTAATCCGGCTTATAAGCCAACATACAATAGCAAACCAACCTCTACAGAGAATCCGGCTTACAACAAACCGGTGAATACCGAAAAACCGGTTTATAACGAGAAACCGGTTTACAACGACAAGCCGGTTTATTATGACAAGCCGGTTTATAATGAAAAACCTATTTATAACGAGAAACCTGTTATAAAAGAAAGACCAGTTGAACAACCAAAATACGAGCAACCAAAATATGAAAAACCTCGTAATGATGCTCCAGTTGAACAACCAAGAAATAATTCATCGTCAACACCAAGAGGGAATTCTGGTAACAACACTCCTGCTCCTTCCGGTTCAAAACCTCCTAGAAGATAATTTATGCTGAATATGTTCTTAATTTTTGCAAACAAAAATATGTATGTAAAAATTAAGAACACAATTCAAAAATTAAAAATACTGACATGAAAAATTATATATTAACAGCAGGAATAGCATTACTAAGCATAAGTGCCTTACAAGCACAAAACGATATTGATGCGATGCGCTACTCACAACTAACATTTGGAGGAACCGCTCGTTTTGCTTCAATGGCAGGCTCAATGGGCGCACTTGGTGGCGACATTTCTACATTAAGTTTTAATCCTGCAGGAATTGCAATTTTCAAAAAAACAGAAGTTTCCATTACTCCTTCTGTGTTTTCTCAAACAACAACTTCTACATATAATTCAAATACCTCTAGCGATAGTAAATTAAATTTCAATCTTGGAAACATTGGATTGGTGGCAAGTATTAATTTAATGAGCGACAAAAATACCAGCGGTTGGGAAAATATAAATTTTGGATTTGGTTATAACCGAACAAATAATTTTCATAACCGAATGGATATTCAAGGCAATAACAAAACAAGTTCTTTGTTGGATGTTTTTGTAACAAATGCAAACGGACACACCAGTGCTAATTTTGATAAATTTTCAACCGACCTCGCTTGGCAAACATATTTATTTAATCCTAGCACCGATTCAACTGCTTATTTACAATACACTCACGTTGTTCCAAACTATGGAATCAAACAAAAAAAGTCTGTTGAAACTAGCGGTTCAATGGGTGAAACTGTAATTAGTTTTGGCGGAAATTATAAAAGCAAAATTTATTTAGGTGGAACAATTGGAATTGTAAGAGTAAGATACAATGAACTTTCAACGTATGAAGAAATAGATGAGAAAGATACCATTCCAAATTTCAAATCATTTACTTACGGACAAGATTTGGCAACCAGTGGAAATGGAGTAAACTTGAAACTGGGAGCTATCATTCGCCCGAACGATTGGTTTAGAGTTGGTGTTGCGATTCATACTCCAACATCACTAAATTTAAAAGATAGTTACAGCAGTTCTATGAAATCTAATTTAGATGGTGTTTCTTACGATACAGTTTCTCCGCAAGGTTCTTTTGATTACCGCGTCACTACTCCTTTTCGTGCAATTGGAAGTTTAGGATTCATCATTAATAAAATGGCCATCCTAAATGTTGATTATGAATATGTCGACTACTCTTATGCTCAGTTACATTCGAGCCCAAATGTATTTAGCGATGTAAATAAAGTAATTCGTGATAAATACACTTCTACAGGAAATTTACGTGTTGGCGGAGAAGTTCGTTTGGATCCAATTGCTATTCGTGTTGGATATGCATTGTATGGCAGTCCGTTTAAAGCCAACGAAAACAAAAATGCTTCACGCTCCAGCTATACCGCAGGAATTGGTTATCGACAAGATTATTATTTTATTGATTTTGCTTATGTTCATACTCAGTATACTGAATTTAATTATTTGTACACCACTCCTAAAGCTACATCCGTAGAAAACAAGTATAAAAATTCCAGCTTTATGCTATCACTCGGATTCAGATTTTAATTCCAAATGGAAAAATTAACAAACTAAAATCTTTAGCACTCTCGCTTATTGTCTTCCTCTTTTTTCATTCTGAATGCCTATAAACGGGTTAATTTTTCTTATCTTCGTTGCTCTTTTTTAAAACATCGATTTGTAATGAGCGAATTAACTAAATTAACTGCGATATCTCCTGTTGACGGTCGTTATCGAAACACAACCGAAAAACTTGCCAATTATTTTTCGGAAGCCGCACTTATCAAATACCGTGTGCTCGTTGAAATTGAATACTTTATTGCTCTTTGCGAATTGCCTTTGCCTCAATTAAAAGGTTTTGATAAAGGATTGTACCCTGCTCTGCGTAAAATTTATTCTGACTTATCAGAAGCAGATGCACAAAAAATAAAAGACATAGAAAAAATCACTAACCACGATGTAAAAGCGGTGGAATATTTTATCAAAGAAAAATTTGATGCATTAAAAATTAATGAACAAAAAGAATTTATCCATTTCGGATTAACTTCTCAAGATATTAATAATACTGCTATTCCTTATTCTATTAAAGATGCAATGAACGAATGTTTGTTTCCTGTATTGGAAGAAGTTGTAAACAAACTTTCTGCTTATGCAGAAGAATGGAAAAATGTTTCGATGTTGGCTCGTACACACGGACAACCAGCTTCTCCTACTCGTTTAGGAAAAGAAATTATGGTATTTGTTGTTCGTTTGCAAAATCA
>JAYVZC010000477.1:0-6290 GCA_043783695.1 Bacteroidota bacterium | reverse complement strand
ATTAAAAGCCAAGCAGATAAAGAACTTTGGCCTTCTTATTTTAACCGGAGATATCTTGAGTTTCTTTCATATTACGAAACACTCCCGGTAAAAAAATTCGACAATGTGCTGGAATTAGGTTGCGGAATTGGATATAATACTGCATTCATTGCACAATTAGCAACTAATGTTGTTGCAACAGATATGGAAGTGATCGATCCTACAACTCATTCACCCGGCTTAAAGATAACCAGAGAATTTTTAAAGGAATTAAATATAACGAATGTTGAGGTTAAACACGCTTCTGCAGAAAACTTGCCATTCGAAGATAATAGTTTTGATATGGTTATTTCTATTCATGTATTAGAACATGTGCCTGATAGAGAAAAGGCCATCAAAGAAATTAACAGAGTACTAAAAAAAGGCGGAATAAATTTTTGTGTAACCCCAACAAGAATGGATAGGGTTTATGGTTTTTTTATAAACTATATATACATAGCTAAAAGAATCTTCTATCATTTATTGGTAAAACCATTTAAGAAAACTGAAACAAATAATGTAGCTGAAAGTGCTTCTAAAAATAGTGTTATTTCTACCAATAATTCTTTTATAAAATCACTCCCTTTTCCACCTGCTCATGGAGCATTTAAAAATTATTTAAGTGAATTGAATAGCTGGAGTTTCTATAAGTGGGAAAAATTAATCACAGACAACGGAAAACATGAATTATTAAACTCTTCATCTTCACAGATTCTTCCTATTCTTCCCTTAGTAGGCTCTGCTTTCCCTTCAGCTGCAGTTTATTCTCATAAGCTGACCCGAAAATTTGAATTTTTTCTAGGGAAACTGTATTTTATTAAAACGTTTGGCATTAGCTCCATAATAATTACCAAAAAAGGTTGAAAACGAACATTACATATATTATATCCAATATTAACAAAGCTCTTGCATTTGAATGGATATCGTCATATTTAAATAAAAATGAATTTAATCTGAATTTTATATTGTTAAATCCCGGTGATTCCGAATTGGAATCATTTTTAAAACAAAACAATATAAAAGTAGATAGGATAAAATACAGAGGAAAAAGAGATCTCTTTTCTTCTATTTGTTCAGTTTCTAAAATTTTAAAACAAAACAAAACAGAAATTGTACACACCCACTTATTTGATGCAAATATTGTCGGACTGACATCTGCATGGTTAACAGGTGTCAAAAAAAGAATTCATACGAGGCATCACTCTGATTATCATCACATATATTACCCAAATGCGGTTAAATATGATAAATTTATTAATCTCATTTCAACCGACATTGTTGCAATTTCTGAAGTTGTAAAAAATGTTTTAGTTCGCAATGAAAATACTCCTGCAAAAAAAGTTCATATTATTCATCATGGATTTAAATTGTATGAGTTTACGAATGTTTCTGAATTATCTGTAAATAGATTAAGACAAAAATATATCCCGGCTTATTCTCACCCCATAATTGGTGTTATTTCACGCTATACTGAATGGAAAGGTATTCAATATATTATTCCCGCATTTGAAAGAATTTTAGATGCTTACCCAAATGCGTTAATAGTACTAGCAAATACCAATGGCGATTACAAAAATGAAATCCAAAAATTACTTCAAACAATTCCTAAAAAAAATTATATAGAAATCTCTTTTGAGAGTGATATTTTTTCGCTCTATCAATTATTTGATGTTTTTGTTCATGTTCCATTAAGCGAAACTTGCGAAGCATTTGGACAAACATACGTAGAAGCATTGGCAGCAGGAGTTCCATCGGTATTTACACTATCCGGCATTGCAAATGAATTCATCAAAGATCATCACAACGCTTTGGTTGTACCACATAAAAATCCAGATGCCATATACAATGCCATAAAGGAGTTGTTGGAAAATAAAACTTTAACAGCCAACCTCATTAGTAATGGAGAAAAAGACGTAACTTCCAGATTCAGTTTAAATAAAATGATTTTATCGTTAGAGCTATTATATGGAAAATAATTTATTTTTCTCAATCATAATTCCCACATACAACAGAGCATCGTTTATAGAAAAAACGATACGGTCTGTATTGAATCAAACATACCAAAATTTTGAACTAATTCTTGTTGATGACGGGAGTACTGACAATACAGAAGAAATTGTTAAAAATATCGACAATAAAAAAATCAACTACTACAAAATCAAAAATTCAGAACGTGGATTTGCGAGAAATTTCGGAACACTTCATTCCTCTGGTGGCTATATAACTTTTTTGGATTCGGATGATGTTTTATTGCCTAATCATTTTTCAAACGCTCACGAAAGTATTACAAAATATAATCATCCTCCTTTTTTACATTTAGGGTATGAGATAGTTAATAGTGATAATGTAGTATTATTCAATATTAATAAGTTAGAAAATGATAACATTGATTTTCTTATAAGGGGGAATTCGCTTAGTTGTAATGGTTGTTTTTTAAGGACCGATATTAGTCGTAATTTTATGTTCAATGAGAATAGGGATTTATCTGGGAGTGAAGATTGGGAATTATGGTTTCGCATTTTGGCTAATCACGGTATTAAAATCGATAATCGAATTAGTTCGAGAATTTGTGATCACGAAGGTAGAAGTGTTGCGCATTCACATGCACAAGAACAAAAATTAGTTTTAAGAAAAGAGTTGGCACTTAAATATGCATTTAAAGATTTAAAAGTACAACAATTTTTCGGTAAATATTATAACGAAATCGATGCATTTGGAGATAGTTATATTGCATTGCACCTTGTTTTGTTAGGGAACAATAAAAAAGGAATAAAATATTTCACGAAATTTATAAAAAATTATCCTTTAGGAATTTTTTCTAAGCGCTTTTTAGTAATTAATAAGTATATATTATTAAACTTATTTAAATTAAACAAATAACATGTGCGGCATTTCAGGATATTATTCAACCAATAATGTGTTTTCAGAAACAGAATTACATGCAATGACCAATGCAATTGCTCACCGAGGGCCAGACGCTTTTGGCTATTTTACAGATAATGTGATTGGGCTTGGACATAGAAGACTAAGCATTATCGATCTTTCTGAGAATGCTAATCAACCCATGCATTCTGCGGATAATAGATATGTGATTGTATATAATGGCGAAATATACAATTTCAGGGAGATAGCTGTTAAATTAAAACAATAAATTATGAAACCTATTAAAAGCGATAATTCTCTTTCAGCTTTAATCAAGCAAATCCGAATCCTTGTTAAAGGAGCTAGAGAAAATGTTGCTAGAAATATCAATAAAGAAATTTTGCAAACCTATTGGCAAATCGGTAAACATATCGTGGAATTTGAGCAAAAAGGAAATATAAAGGCAGAATACGGAAAACAGTTGCTTCTTAATCTTTCGAAGGAACTTTCAATAGAAATGGGGAGAGGCTTTTCACGTTCCAACCTTACTTATATGAGATTGCTTTACACCAAATATCAAAAAAGTGTGACACTGTCACACCAATTGAGTTGGACGCATTATTATGAATTATTGAAAATAGATGATGATTTGGAACGAAATTTTTATGAGCAACAAGCAATAAAAGAAACGTGGTCAATCCGTGAATTAAGAAGAAACAAAACAAGTGCATTATTTCATAGACTTGCATTGAGCAAAGACAAGAAAGGTATTTTAGCTTTGGCTAAGAAAGGACATACCATTAAAAGCGACACAGACATTGTAAAAGATCCGTATGTATTGGAATTTTTAAATATTCCTGAGAAATACAGATATTCAGAAAAGGAATTAGAGCAAAAAATAATTGACAATCTACAAGAATTTCTGCTTGAACTGGGAAAAGGGTTTGCCTTCATCGGCAGGCAATATCGGGTGACACTTAATAACAAGCATTACCGTATTGACCTTGTTTTTTATCACCGTATTTTAAAATGCTTTGTGATAATAGACTTGAAAATTAATGATGTTGAGCATCACGACATTGGACAGATGAATATGTATCTTGGTTATTTTGAAATCGAAATGAATGTAGCGGGAGACAACCCACCTATAGGAATAATTCTTACAGCTGAGAAAGATACTGTAATGGTAGAATATGCCATGCATGGAATTTCAAATAAAATATTTGTTTCAAAATATCAGCTTTATCTGCCAGACAAAAAATTGTTACAAAAGAAAGTACAAGAAATATTGGATAAGGGCGCGAAATAAATTTTAAATTAGATTTGCTTATGAAATGTTCCATCGTAATCCCTACTTATAGCAGAGCATCGTATATTGAAAAAACGATAAATTCTGTATTAAATCAAACCTATAAAAATTTTGAGCTTTTGATAGTTGATGACAGTAGTACTGATAATACAGAAGATTTTATTAAAAAAGCAACGAAATGTATTTTATTTAATTTTATTAAAACGAACGACTAACATGTGTGGCATAACAGGATATTATTCAACCAACAATGTATTTTCAGAAGCAGAATTACATGCAATGACCAATGCAATTGCTCACCGAGGGCCAGACGCTTTTGGCTATTTTACTGATGAAGTGATTGGATTAGGGCATAGGAGATTAAGCATTATTGACCTTTCAGATAATGCGAATCAACCCATGCATTCTGCGGATAACCGTTATGTGATTGTATATAATGGCGAAATATACAATTTCAGGGAGATAGCTGTTGAATTAAAACAAAAATTCAAAACAAACTTTAAAACTTCTTCGGATACCGAAGTGATTTTAGAAGCATACGTTAAATATGGTACTGAATTTGTCCAAAAATTAAATGGAATGTTCGCCATTGCTATTTATGATAAAGAAAAAAAAGAATTATTTGTTTGTCGCGACAGAATTGGAATTAAGCCTTTTTATTATTTTTGGGATGGGGAAAATTTCGCATTTGCATCGGAGCTTAAAGCACTTACAAAACTATCATACGTCCCATTAGAAATTAATCGTAATGGAGTTTATCAATTTTTGCATTTAGGCTTTGTACCAGCACCCCAATCAATATATCAATCAATTAAAAAATTAGATTCGGGTACATGGCTTAAAATCTCTAAAAACAATCTTGAATCTCATAAATACTGGACTATCAATCAGCAGGTTACTGAAAAAATTATCACGAAAGAAAAAGAAGCAATCGTAAAATTATCCGATTTATTAATGAGTTCTGTACAGTACCAGATAAAAAGCGATGTTCCTTTTGGTGTTTTCTTGAGTGGAGGTATCGATTCCAGTTTAGTTACGGCAAATGCAGTGAATTTATCGGGCGTAAAAGTAAACACCTTTTCAATTGGTTTTGAAGAAAATCGATACAATGAATCGATATATGCTAAAGCTATTGCTAATCATTTAGGAACTAATCATAATGAGTTTATTGTATCCTATAAAGATGCAATTGATCTAATTGATACTATTTTTGATGCCTACGATGAACCTTTTGCGGATTCTTCATCAATCCCGACCATGCTGGTTTCTAAACTGGCAAAGAAACATGTTACAGTTGCCCTTTCTGGAGAAGGCGGTGACGAATTATTTATGGGTTACGGCTCCTATCAGTGGGCCCGAAGATTAAATCAGCCCTTCATAAAAACCCTTCGTAGACCAATTGGAAAAATTCTTGCTAAGTCCAACTCACGCTTCCAGCGTCACGCTAGATATTTTGATTATCCGGGTGAAAACTTGAAATACAGTCACATACTTTCTCAGGAACTTTATTATTTTTCGCTAGAAGAATTAACGAATTTAATGTCTGAAGATTTTAAAAACTACTCAGGCTCTAACAATATCGAATTGCTTAATAATTTTGGAGTGGAGATTAACCATTTAGGACGAGATTTAACATCCATGGAAAAACAGGCTATTTTTGACCTGCATTTTTATTTACAAGACGACTTACTTACAAAGGTAGACCGGGCAAGTATGCATTTTTCATTGGAAACACGTGTTCCTTATCTTGATCATCGAATAATTGAACTTGCATTAAACTTATCCCCCAATCTAAAATATAAAGATGGTACTGCCAAATATCTTTTGAAAGAGATCTTGTATCAATATGTTCCTAAAAAATTCTTCGATCGTCCTAAACAAGGCTTTGCTATTCCATTAGAAGAATGGTTGAAAAAAGAATTGAAATTTTTAATTGACGATTATTTATCTGAAAAAATCATCAAACAATTTAATTTTGTTGACTATAATTATGTAAAACAGTTAAAGGATGATTTTATCAAAAATAACAAGAGCTATTTATATAATCGTTTATGGTTATTAATTGTTTTGCATAAATGGCTAGTTAAAAACGTAGTTTAAC
>JAYVZC010000476.1:0-2640 GCA_043783695.1 Bacteroidota bacterium | reverse complement strand
AATAAAGAAATGCAAATTAAAATTACCGATGCTCTAAATACTTTGATCATAGATACCAATAAGCTTCAATCACTTGAAAGTGTTGAGCGTTACAAGGTAATCAATCGTATTGTTGAAGATTGCATTACTCGTAAATCAGCCATTAAAACCGAATCGTTTACTCAAAAATTAGATAGTATTTTAACGCATCGCATTGGGGGATATGCTATTTTTTTAATTGTATTGTTTTTTATTTTTCAAACCATATTTTTTCTAGCAGCATTTCCGATGCAATGGATAGAGAGTTTATTTGTTTCTATTTCTGAAATCACTGCCAATATTTTACCCAAAGGAGAACTCAGTAATTTAATGGTGAACGGAATAATTGCAGGATTGAGTGGAGTAGTGGTGTTTGTTCCGCAAATAGCCTTATTGTTCGCATTTATTGCAATTTTGGAAGATACAGGCTACATGGCAAGAGTAAGTTTTATCATGGATAAACTCATGCGAAGATTTGGTTTAAATGGTCGCTCTGTTATTCCTTTGATAAGTGGAGTTGCGTGTGCTGTTCCGGCAATTATGAGTGCCAGAACAATTAGCAGTTGGAAAGAGCGCATCATTACTATTATGGTAACCCCACTTATGAGTTGCTCTGCACGTTTACCTGTTTATACTTTATTGATTTCATTAGTTGTTCCACAAAATAAAACACTTGGATTTTTTAATTACCAAGGATTGATTTTGATGGCTTTGTATTTAATAGGTTTTATTGCTGCAATTGGTGCTGCTTGGATTATGAAATGGATTTTAAAAGCACGTGAGAAAAGTTATTTTATTATGGAATTGCCCGTGTATCGAACGCCTCAATGGCGAACCGTTGGTTATACCATTTACGATAAAGTAAAAATGTTTTTGTTTGATGCAGGAAAAATTATTGTTGCGATTTCTATTATTCTTTGGTTTTTATCTTCACATGCTCCCGGAAATAAATTTTCGGAGATCGAGAAAAAATATCAGACCTCTGAAGTAAGTCTAGAGCTAAAAAGAACGAATGATGCAAAAATGGCTTCTGAAAAATTAGAAGTTTCTTATGCCGGAATGTTAGGAAAATCAATTGAACCGGCAATCAAACCATTGGGCTTCGATTGGAAAATTGGTATTGCACTTGTTACATCTTTTGCTGCAAGAGAAGTATTTGTTGGAACTATGGCAACCATTTACAGCGCTGGAAATACCGATAATACTCAAACCATCCGTGAAAAAATGAAAGCGGAAAAAAATGAAAATGGGCAACCTAAATTTTCTATTGCGGTAGGGTTTTCATTGATGATTTTTTATGCTTTTGCAATGCAGTGTATGAGCACACTTGCAGTTGTTTATCGAGAAACAAAAAGTTGGAAATGGCCTACTATTCAATTTTTCTTCATGGGCGCACTTGCTTATCTTTCTAGTTTCATTGTGTATCAAATTCTTAAATAGTTCATTGGTTCACTGGTTTATTAGTTCATTAGTATACTGTGTGTGAGTTAGTAGTAATTGTTACTTGTTATTTGTAATTTCGCATTGATTACTTTATAGTCTTGTTGAATAAAAATATTTTTAACTAATCCTTGAGTAACTCACACACAGTATACTAATGAACCAGTGAACTAATGAACCAGTAAACTAATGAACGAGTGAACCAATAAAATGAACCAATTAGAACGCAATCAATCCATTCTTCATAAATATATTCCGGAAAAAGCGGTGCCACAAATATCCGAATGGATTTACAAATTCGATTTTAAATTAAAAATTAAAAAAAGTCGCTCTTCCAAATACGGTGATTATCGTCCGCCAGTAAAAGGGGGAAATCATTTGATTACTATTAATTACGATATGAACAAGTATGCTTTTTTGATTACGCTTGTTCACGAAATAGCCCATTTATCGACTTTTAACAAGCACAAGGACAATGTAAAACCTCATGGAGAGGAATGGAAACTACATTATAAATTACTAATGCAACAATTCTTAATTCCAGAAATTTTTCCGGTAGATATTATCACAGCTTTACGGAAATACATGAACAATCCTGGCGCTTCCAGTTGCTCTGATACAAACTTATTACGTATTTTAAAAAATTACGATAACCGAATACATACGGTATTGTTAGAAGATGTTCCTTTGGGAACAACCTTTTCTTATAACGATAATCGCCACTTTATAAAAGGACCTCAATCCCGAAAACGTATCAAATGTAAAGAGGTAAGCACCAATGCTGTTTATCTGTTTAACCCCGTAACCGAAGTGTTGGTAATTAATACTCCTTTATTTGCCGAAAATAAGGCAAATTTGACCAATAATTAATCAACAAATAAGGACAAGGTATTGGGTTTTTGTTAAATTTGTTCTAATAACATTTACCAATTAATAACGCCTAAATTTTTTTTACAATGAGTGTAAATACAATGGAAAAAAACATCGATCTAAAAGTATCAAAGCTGGCTCAAAATATTATCGGGTCAGAAATTATTAAACTAGCTGCTGAGGTAAATGAAAAAATTAAGCAAGGCGAAAAGGTTTATAATTTTACTATCGGTGATTTTAATCCGAAAATGTTTCCTATTCCTGCTGAATTAAAATTGGCAATCATCAATGCGTATGAAGATGACCAAACCA
>JAYVZC010000475.1:0-14341 GCA_043783695.1 Bacteroidota bacterium | reverse complement strand
TTTTGTTTTTAAGAATATTTCCATTAATGGATATGTAAGCAACTGCAGAAATAGCTAATGCAAGCCCAGACAATAAAATAATTTTTGATTTCATGGGGGACTGTTTTAATTTGAGATATTAAAGATACCATTATTTTATATATGGTAGAAGGTATGCAATCTGGCTATCAGAATTTTTTCTTCATCTGTTCCACAATTTCGTATGCAGCGGGACAAACAAAAGTATTCTTGATTGTCAAATCGAGCAACTGATAAAAACGTTTTCTGTCGGTGTGAGGATATTCACGACAAGCTGTGGGGCGGTCTTCGTATATCAGACAATAGTTATCAGCATCTAAAAATGTGCAAGGCGCACTATTTAAAACATAATCACCGTCTTCATCTTTGTGAAGATATTGTGCTATAAAATCGGAAGGTTTTACTCTTAATCTTTTTGATACTCTATCAATATCTCTATCGTGAAAAATGGGGCTAGTGGTTTTGCAACAATTCGCACACTTCATGCAATCTATTTTTTCGAATGCTTCATCATGCAATTGATGAACAACATCGTCTAAGTTGTTTGGTTTTTTTCTTTTTAAAACCTCAAACAATTTTTTTGTGTTTGTTTCGGCTAGTCGTGCTTGATTAGGAAGTTTTGATAAGTCCATTGTGATATAATGTTTATAAAAGCCTTCGACTACGCTCAGTCTGACGTCACAATTCTATAGTCTAATCTATATTGGCGTCACACTGAGAGTAGTCGAAGTGTCGCCAAAGTTACTGTATTATTTCAACAGTTCCTTTACAACTGGATAAATCAACGTTTCCCATATTGCATATTCTTTATAGGAAGGATGCAATCCGTCAGTAGCGACCAATGTACTATCTTTTCCCATTGCTTTAGATATTTCAAAAATATCGACTGTTTTTAAGTTTCTTTTTTTTGCTTCTTCCAAAATAATAGCATTGAATTCACTTATTCCTTTAGAAATGTCTCTACCTCCACTGTAGCGTGCACCCGTTGTTGTTACTCCAAAATCGGGAATCGTAATTAATATTAGTTTACTTTTATCAGGCAAAGCTGCTTGTATATGCTCAATTATTTTTACAAGATTTTTTTGAAAAACTTTTGCATCCACACCTTGTACCCAATCGTTCACTCCTATTAATAGAGTAACAAAAGTGGCTTTTGATTTATCCAAAATGGGAAGTTCAATATCAATTACGTTTTGCGTAGTCCAACCGTTATGAGAAGGATTGGCAATCAATTCGATATTCACTTTCGCATCTTTTAACTGTTTAGACAATAACATTGGCCATGATTGCGCTTCGGTTGCTCCTGTACAAATAGTATAAGAATCGCCCAAGGCAATATAACGAATAGGAGTTTGTGACAACATCGAAAGATTAAAACTAATTAGGGAAAAGAGAAACAGCTTCTTCATAGAAATAGTTTCTCAAATATACGATGAAACAATAGACATAGATTTTAAAATCGAATGTATCGAATTCAACTGTATATAAACAGGATGCTCCTACGGAGCATTTAAAAAATTCTGTCACATGTTCTTTATTAGGATGAGAAAAAGTATTTATTATTTTCTTTTTCTATAGCTATGAGCATTTTAAAATCCCTTAGGGATGGACTGTTTTTAGAAATAGAATGAATAAATCATATTTTAAGCTCCATAGGAGCAACCTGTTTTCGTATTTTCGCACAAGCAATTATGAAAAAGCTACTCATCCTATTATTTGTCGTTCTCAATTTCTTCTGCAAAGCACAAGAGAAGAAGATTGAAGTGCATGGTCACCGTGGCTTTCGCGGACTCTATCCAGAAAACACATTAACTGCATTTAAAGAAGCGGCAAAAGCAGGAGCTGACTATATTGAGCTAGATGTCATAATTTCAAAAGACTTACAAGTTGTAGTTTCACACGAACCTTGGTTTAATCCAAATACTTGTAGCAATCCCGATGGAACAAATGTTACTAAATATAAAAAAGAAAATCTGCATCAACTTAATTATTCCGAAATTAAAAAATACGATTGTGGAAAAAGGGGAAACAAAAAATTTCCAGAGCAAGCTAAACTTGCTGAGCACAAACCCTTGCTGAGTGAAGTAATTGAGACATTGGAAAAGTATACCAAAGAAAACAATCTTCCACCCATTAAATATAACATCGAAATAAAAAGCAACAGGTTGGGCGATGGCAAATATCATTTTGATCCAAAAATTACAGCGCGATTAGTTTTTAATCTAATTGAGAAATACCATATTGATGATAGAATTCTCATTCAGAGTTTTGATGTAAGAAGTTTAAAAGCCATGCATCAATTAAATCCAAAATTTAAAATTGGATTGTTAGTTGCCAATTTTACATCGGTAAAACTCAACATTAGTAAATTAGGATTTACTCCTTATTGTTATAATCCAAATTCTAAAATCTGTAAAGCAAAAACCATTGAACAGGCACATAAAATGGGATGCAAAGTAATTGTGTGGACGGTGAACTCGGAAAAGGAAATGAAAGAGTTTATTGATTTAGGAGTTGATGGAATTATTACGGATTATCCTAACGTTGCTTTTCGTTAAAAAATAAAGTATTCGATAGTGTCTGCTTCAACGCAGAATGCTCAGCCTGACGTCCTATTCATGTCACTTCGAGCGGAGTCGAGAAGTAGACTTCGACATTTTGACCATCCGCTTGATGCCTTGTACGTCACACTGAGCGTAGTCGAAGTGCATGCAAAGCACCAATCATTTTTTTTCAAAAAAAATGGAAATAGCTAGTATTCAGTCGCTTTCACTGATAAAAAAATCCAGCTGCGAAGTAATTCCCATTTTTTTGGATAGTAATCAATATTTTATTACTTTCGGGACTCAAAATTTTGTTCTCAAAAAACAAGTATACTTAAATATAGTTTAATTATGAAGGTAGGCATTCCATCGGAAATTTTTCCAAGTGAGTTAAGAGTTGCTGCAACTCCAAAAACAGTCAAACGATTACAAAAGCAAGGATTTGAAGTTTATATTCAGCACAACGCTGGTGTAAAAGCAAATTTTTCGGATAAAGAATTTGAAGAAGCTGGAGCAAAAATAGTTCCTACTGCTGCTGATATATATGGCAAATCGGACATTGTATTAAAGGTTAAGGAACCTTCAATGGAAGAAGTCGATATGATGAAAGAAGGCTTAGTAATGTTGAGCTACCTATGGCCAGCTCAAAATCAGCCCTTACTTCAAAAATTAGCAGATAAAAAAGTAAATGCAATTGCAATGGATGCGATTCCGCGTATTTCCAGAGCACAAAAAATGGATGTTTTGTCTTCTATGGCAAACATTGCAGGATATAGAGCGGTAATTGAAGGTTCATATAATTTCGGAAGATTTCTTAACGGACAAATTACAGCTGCGGGAAAAGTTGAGCCGGCAAAAGTATTGGTGATTGGTGCAGGTGTTGCTGGGTTAGCAGCTATTGGTGCTGCCAATTCATTGGGTGCAATTGTTAGAGCTTTTGATACTCGTAAAGAAGTTGCTGAACAAATCGAATCGATGGGTGCGCAATTCTTAACTGTTGAAATAAATGAGGATGGCGCAACATCATCGGGTTACTCAAAAGAAATGAGTCCTGCATTTATTGAAGCAGAAATGAAATTATTTTTAGAACAAGCCAAAGAAGTTGATATCGTAATTACTACTGCACAAATTCCTGGCAGACCAGCGCCTAAATTGTGGATGGATTATCACGTAGCTGCCATGAAACCAGGTTCTGTTATTGTAGATTTAGCGGCATCTACTGGCGGTAACTGTGCTCTTACAAAAAACGGAGAAGTTTATACAACCGACAATGGAGTTGTTATGGTTGGTAAATTAAGTCAACTACCAAGTCAAGCTTCACAACTTTATGGAAATAACTTATGTCATTTATTAGATGACATGGGGAAAGCAGAAAAATGGAAAATTGATATGGAAGATGCTGTTGTGTCAAGAGCAATGGTAACATTCAATGGAAAAATCAATTGGCCTCCCGCACCACTTCCTGTTAGTCCGACTGCAGGTGGAAAAGCAAAAGTAATTCCACCAACTGTAGAAGAAACAAAAGCAACTGCAGATGCAGCAGCAAAAAAAGCAACCAACTCTATGGTTATTACCTTAGCATCCGTTGGAGCAATGCTTTTCTTAGTTGGTAAATTTGCACCAAGCGAATTCATTCAGCATTTCACAGTATTCATATTAGCAATCTTCGTTGGTTGGCAGTTGATTACCAACGTTGCACATGCATTGCACACACCATTAATGGCCGTAACAAATGCCATCAGCGGAATTATTGTTGTGGGTGGTTTATTGCAAACTACGAATAACATCAAAGATCCAACTACAATCATAGCTGTTATTGCTATTTTGATTGCCAGCATTAATATTGTTGGTGGATTCATGGTTACTCATCGTATGTTGAAAATGTTTAAAAAATAGAAAAAGAAATTATGATCGTTATAGCAAAAGAAATTCAAACAGCAGCATATTTATTTGCAAGTATTCTGTTCATTTTAAGTTTAGGAGGATTAGCCTCTCAAGAATCCGCAAAACGTGGAGTTATCTACGGAATTGTAGGTATGATTGTAGCAATTATTGCTACTGTTTTAGGTCAAAGCGTTGAAGGGCATGTTTATATTATTGGAGCAATTGCAATTGCTTCTTTAATTGGAATCATGGTCGCACGCAAAGTAGAAATGACTTCCATGCCTCAATTGGTAGCCATCTTGCATAGTTTTGTAGGAATGGCAGCAGTATTGGTTGGTTTCGGTTCTTACCTGGATCCTGAAACACAAAAATTAACTGGAGCAGAACACATGATCCATTTGGTGGAAGTGTTTATTGGAATTTTTATTGGTGCAATCACCTTCACAGGTTCTATTGTTGCTTGGGGAAAATTAGATGGTAAAATTCCTTCTAAACCATGGGCATTTAGCGCACTTCAAATTATGAATGTGACTTTACTAATTGCATGTATTGTTTTTGGAGTATTTTTCTGTAAAGCAGAAGGAACAAGCGGAATGCTTCCTTTGTTAGGAATGACAGCCATTGCATCTTTCATTGGAGTTGTATTGGTAATGGCCATTGGTGGTGGAGATATGCCTGTGGTTGTTTCGATGCTGAATTCTTATTCAGGTTGGGCTGCATCGGCTGCAGGATTTATGTTAGGAAACGATTTATTAATTGTAACGGGAGCACTTGTTGGAAGTTCTGGAGCAATTCTTTCGATGCACATGTGTCACGCCATGAACCGTTCTTTCTTTGCTGTAATTTTTGCGAATGCAACTGCTTCTTCATCACAAGGTGGAGAGAAAAAAGCAATTGAAGGAGAAGTAACAGCTTTGAATCACGAAGAAGTTGCAGCATTATTAAAAGAAGCAAAATCGGTAGTGATTGTTCCAGGTTATGGAATGGCGGTTGCAAAAGCACAATACCCAATTTACGAAATGGTTCAAACATTACAAAAAGCTGGTAAAAAAGTAAGGTTTGCTATTCACCCTGTTGCTGGTCGTTTACCAGGGCACATGAATGTATTATTAGCTGAGGCGAACGTACCTTACGATATTGTTATGGAAATGGATGAAATTAATCCTGATTTACCGGATACAGATGTCGTAATGGTAATTGGAGCTAACGATGTGGTGAATCCAAGTGCACAAGATGATCCTGCAAGTTCTATTTACGGGATGCCAGTTATAGAAGTTTGGAAAGCAGAAAAAGTAATCATTATGAAACGGTCTATGTCGGCAGGTTATTCAGGTGAAGACAATCCTTTGTTCTACAAACAAAATTCAGAAATGCTTTATGGCGATGCTAAAGTTAGTGTTGAGAAGATATTAGGATTTTTGAAAGCGTAGTTATACCGAAAGCATATATAATACCAATTGTTATTATTCATAGGAGTCCAAAGGACATTTTGTAATTTACAATGGTTAATGCCGATGCCAGCCGGCAAGTCAGGAAATAGATGTTTAGTCCTCCCGCAGGCCCATACCGCTCATGTTGGCTGCGGACTATTACATATATGCTTTCGTTATTGGTCGTGCTGTGTGGATGCAAGATTTTTTGTAGAAAAAAGATAAAATCGGATGGTTTATCGAGCTCTACTCAAAACATAATTTACTCGACCTTTCAACAAATGGCGCGATATTGTTTACAACCCGTTTTTTATTTTTTTTCCATGCCATCCGCGTTCTATTTTGTATTTTCGCACTCTCAAAACAAAAAATCCTAATTCGTAAAAGTTCGTAATTTGTAGGCAATGAAAAAGACTTGTGATAATATTTTAGGAACAATTGGAAATACTCCAATGGTTCGTATCAATAATTTAACTAAAGGTGTAAAAGCTACAGTATATGCAAAAGTAGAAACTTTTAATCCCGGTAATTCCATTAAGGATCGTATGGCTTTAAAGATGATTGAAGATGCTGAAAAAGACGGAAGATTAAAACCAGGCGGAACAATCATTGAAGGAACAAGCGGAAATACAGGAATGGGTTTGGCTATTGCTGCTATTATTAAAGGATATAAATGTATTTTTACAACAACCGATAAACAATCAAAAGAAAAAGTAGATGCATTGCGTGCTTTTGGTGCTGATGTAATTGTTTGTCCAACAGATGTTGAACCTGAAGATCCTCGTTCATACTATTCAGTCTCTACTCGTTTAGTTGCCGAAGTTCCTAATTCATGGAAACCAAATCAATATGATAATTTAAGTAATTCTCAAGCGCACTACGAACAAACCGGTCCTGAAATTTGGGATCAAACAGAAGGGAAAATTACTCACTTAGTAGTTGGAGTGGGCACAGGGGGTACAATCACAGGAACAGGAAAATTTTTGAAAGAAAAAAATCCAAACATAAAAGTTTGGGGAATTGATACTTATGGTTCTGTTTTTAAAAAATATAAAGAGACAGGAATTTTTGACAAGAACGAAATTTATCCATATATCACAGAAGGAATTGGAGAAGACTTTTTACCACAAAATGTGGATTTTAAAATCATCGATCGTTTCGAAAAAGTTACGGATAAAGATGCAGCCATTATGACACGTGAGATTACAAAACGTGAAGGAATTTTTGCAGGAAATTCAGCAGGTTCAGCTATGGCAGGATTGTTACAATTAAAAGATGAATTAAAAGAAGGCGATGTAGTTGTAGTTATTTTTCACGATCATGGAACACGTTATTTAGGAAAAATGTTCAACGATGAGTGGATGATGGAAAAAGGATTTTTCGATAAAAAAGGATTGGTTGCAAAAGATTTAGTTAACAACAGCACCAATGGAAAATTAATTACTGTTGAAAATTCTGATACAATTGGAGAAGCAGTAAAAGTTATGAGTAAGATGGACATTTCACAAATTCCGGTTACAAATGGCGGAAGAATTGTTGGCTCTTTAAACGAAAGTTTATTATATGCAAAAGTAGTTGCAAACCCTGAAATTAAAGCACAAAAAGTAGAATCCATTATGCAATCGGCATTTCCGTTTGTGGATATTTCTGCTCCAATTGATTCCCTATCGGCAATGATTACAGATACAAATCCTGCAGTGTTAGTAAAAGATTTTAAATTAGATAAAACGTATATCATTACGCGTTACGATATAATAAATGCATTAACAAAATAGAGAAGTGGTGAATTAGAGAAATAGAGAAGGGGAAGAAAAAATTAAAAAGGATTAAAATCGAGTATTCCAAAATCTCTGATTCATCAAATTTACAATTCACCAGATCTCCAATTCTCCAATTCGTAAATGCCAATCTTCACCGACCAACTCAATCGAAAAATCGAATTATCTACTCCACCAAAAAGGATAATATCTTTAGTCCCCTCCCAAACAGAATTATTATTCGATTTAGGCTTACGCAATGAAGTAGTTGGAATCACAAAATTTTGCGTTCATCCCAAAGAGTGGTTCCACTCCAAAATACGTGTTGGCGGGACAAAGAAATACGATTTCGAAAAAATAAAAGATTTGCACCCCGATTTAATTATTGGTAACAAAGAAGAAAATGAGCAAGAACAAATCGAAAAATTGATGGAAAATTACAATGTGTGGATGAGTGATATCTATACATTAAATGATGCATACGATATGATTACTCGTATTGGAGCGTTGGTTGGAAAACAGCAAGAAGCAACAAATCTGAAACTTGAGATAGAATCGAAATTTAATCAACTTGTCTCCCTCCGGAGCGGGCAGGCGGAGAGAAAAGTTAGCACTGCTTATTTCATTTGGAACAATCCATACATGGTGGCTGGCAACAATACTTTCATTAGCGAAATGTTAAAAGTATGCAGATTTAAAAATATTTTTGAAGAAGCTCGTTATCCTGAAGTAACTATTGAAGAAATTGCAAAAGCAAATCCTGAAGTGATTTTATTGTCCTCAGAACCTTATCCTTTCAAGGAAAAACACATTCAAGAATTTCAACTCATTTGTCCGAATGCAAAAATAATGATAGTTGATGGAGAGACTTTTTCCTGGTATGGCTCAAGATTATTGCAAGCTCCTGAATATTTCATGCAACTTATTGAGAAAATCTCGTCTAAGGGATAGTTAATTGGTTCACTTGTTCATTCGTTTTTTGGTTTGCTCGTACGTTTTAAATGGAGTAATTTTTCAATTTTCAATTTTCAATTTTCCAATTCCTTTAATAATATTACTAGCTTTGCAAAGCAACCCAAAAACTATGACTTTTTTAAAGCATATATTTTTCTTCATTAGCATTATTCTGTTGCTATTTTTTTCTCCAAACTCTGCCAAAGCACAAAAAGTAGGAGTGGTTTTAAGTGGCGGTGCTGCTAGTGGAATAGCGCATATTGGTGTGCTAAAAGCATTAGAAGAAAATCATATTCCGATAGATTATATCACAGGAACATCCATGGGCGCTTTGGTAGGCTCCATATATGCAATGGGATATTCGCCTGCTCAAATCGAAGCACTGGTAAAGACCGAACGTTTTATCAATTGGTCGGAAGGGATTGTTGATCAAAAATATGCTTACTACTTTAAACGAACCGATGATAATGCTTCTTGGGTTACTTTTAAATTATCAATCGATTCGGCTTTTGAATCTTCTATTCCTACCAATTTGATTTCTCCTGTTGCAATGGATTTTGGTATGATGGAATTTGCCGCAGGACCAGCAGCAGCAGCAAATTATAATTTTGATAGTTTGTTTATACCTTTTCGCTGTGTGGCTTCTGATATCGAAAAAAAAGAATCTGTGATTTTCAGAAAAGGTGATTTAGCAGAAGCTGTGAGGGCTTCCATGTCGTACCCTTTTTATATCAAGCCTATTTTAGTAGATGGAAAATTATTATTTGATGGCGGATTGTATAATAATTTTCCTTCCAATGTGATGTATGAAGAGTGCTTTCCCGATTTTATGATTGGAAGTAATGTCAGCGGAAACAATCCTTCACCGGATGAAGATAATTTACTGTCCCAAATAAAAACAATGATACAAAGTAAATCCAATTACGATATTTTATGCGAAGGAGGAGTCATTATTGAACCAAAAACAACTGTTGCTTTATTTAACTTTAGTAATGTACAACCATTGATTGATAGTGGTTATGCAGCAACAATGCGACAAATGGATTATATTAAACAATATGTGGAAAGAAAAACAACACCTGAAGAATTAGCTATTAAGCGAAGTAATTTCAAAGGCTTACAACCCAAAATGATATTCGATAAAATTTACATTGATGGATTAAATAAAAAACAATCGGAATATGTGAGAAAAATTTTACTGCACAAAAACAAAACCATTAGTTTGGAAGATATGAAAGAAGGATATTTTCGTTTAGCAGCCGACAGTAAAATAAAATACATTTATCCAAAAGCTAAATACAATCCGCAAACAGGTTATTATGATTTGTATTTAAGAATTAAACAAGAGCGAAAATTAATTTCCGATTTTGGTGGAGATTTCTCAAACCGTCCTATAAGCGAAGGTTATCTAGGTTTACAATATAATTATTTAGGACGATTTGCAACCGCTATAATGGCCAATGCATACTTCGGTAAACTCTACAGCTCGGTGCAAGTGAAAAGCCGATTCGATTTTGCTTTTAAAACTCCAATGTTTATTGAGCCTGTTTTTAATTGGAACAAATGGGATTATTATAAAAGTAGCAATGAGTTTTTGCAAGACACTAAACCTGCATTTTTATTGCAAAACGAAACGTATGGTGGTTTAAATATGGGAATTCCAACCGGAAAAAAAGCAAGAATTGTAATTGGTGGATTGGCTGTACACATGTCGGATGAATATTATCAAACACCCTTCTTCACTCAAAAAGATACAGCAGATATTACCTACTTTGATTTTGCTACAGCACAAGGATATTACGAAATCAATTCGCTAAACAGAAAACAATACGCAAATCAAGGAGAATATTTGAATATAAAAGTACGCTATGTTAACGGCTTGGAAACAAACAAACCAGGCAGCACAGCTGTAGAAAAAGATACAATTGAATATGCAAAATATCATAGTTGGTTAACTTTCAAACTTACCGGAGAGCGCTATTTTAATAGAAGAGGAACCTTTAAAATTGGATTGTTTGGTGAAGGCGTTTATTCAAGCCAACTACTCTTTCGAAATTATACTTCTAGTATTTTGGCTGCTCCTGCTTTTCAACCCACTCCGGATAGTAAAACCATTTTTCTTGAAAATTATAGAACCTATAAATATTTGGCAGGAGGGCTAAAATTTGTTGTGAATATTCGTAAAAATTTGGAGTTACGTGTTGAAGGTTACATTTACCAACCTTACCAAGTACTAATAAAAACAGCCAATTTGAACACCGAATTTGGTATACCTTTCGCATTGCAACATTATATTGGCTATGGTGGAGTGGTTTGGAATACTCCTTTAGGACCAATGAGTTTAGGCGTAAATTATTATGACCAAGTAAAATATCCATTCTCCATTCTCTTCCATTTCGGGTATATCATCTTTAATAAAAGAGCACTTGATTAATCAATTCAAATTAAGACTAATCAATGCTTTTTGATATTTACTATATTTTACATAAGTTTGCACCCCAAATTCAGTAGGCAATTTATAAAAGTAGGCAATAGTCAATTAAATAAACCCTATATATGCCATGTTTTAAGGCTTGAAAAAAGTTTAATAAAATAATTTAAAAACAATATGAACAATTACGTAATTTATTTAGTGCCCGCTTTAGGGATTTTAGGATTGATAGTAATGGCAATCAAATCGGCTTGGGTTAGTAAACAAGATGCCGGAGATAAAAACATGCAAGAGCTTGCCGGCTATATAGCCGATGGAGCAATGGCATTTTTGAAAGCAGAATGGAAAGTATTAAGCGTATTCGTTTTATTCGCAGCAATATTATTAGCTTATTCAGGAACTATCCATGAAATAAATGGAAAACCAATCCACTCTAGCTGGATAATTGCAATTGCATTTATTATAGGAGCCGTTTTTTCTGCTACTGCAGGATATATAGGGATGAAAGTAGCTACAAAAGCGAATGTTCGAACTACACAAGCTGCGCGTACTAGTTTAAAACAAGCATTAAAAGTTTCTTTTACTGGTGGAACAGTTATGGGTTTAGGCGTTGCCGGATTAGCTGTTTTGGGTTTAGGAGGTTTGTTTATTGCATTTCTTTCAATATTTGCTGGATTAGGAGAAGATACAGTCAAAACATCCATAGAAGTATTAACCGGTTTCTCATTAGGAGCCGAATCAATCGCATTGTTTGCTCGTGTTGGTGGCGGTATTTATACTAAAGCTGCCGATGTTGGAGCCGATTTAGTTGGTAAAGTCGAAGCTGGTATTCCGGAAGATGATGTTCGTAACCCCGCTACAATTGCCGATAACGTTGGTGATAACGTTGGTGATGTTGCTGGTATGGGTGCCGATTTATTTGGTTCTTATGTAGCAACTATCTTGGCAACAATGGTATTGGGACAAGAAATTGTTGTGACAGATAATTTTGGCGGCATGTCTCCAATTCTATTACCAATGGTAATTTGTGGCTTAGGTATCATTTTCTCAATTGTAGGAACTTGGTTCGTAACGATTAAGGATGATAAATCAAGCGTTCAAAATGCATTAAACTTAGGAAACTGGGCCTCTATGTTATTAACTGTAATTGCTTCTTATTTTATTGTAATGTGGATGCTGCCTGATGGTGAAATTCACTTACGTACAACTACATTTACAAAAATGGGTGTGTTCATGGCAATAGTTGTTGGAACTGTTGTAGGGGCTATTATGAGTATTGTTACTGAGTATTATACAGCAATGGGTAAGCCTCCTGTTTTATCAATTATTCAACAATCTTCTACCGGACATGCTACAAACATCATTGGTGGTTTAGCAGTTGGTATGAAATCTACTGTTATTCCAATTTTAACATTAGCAGGTGGAATTATGGGTTCTTATTATTGTGCAGGATTATATGGTGTTGCAATTGCAGCAGCAGGTATGATGGCAACTACTGCTATGCAATTAGCTATTGATGCATTCGGTCCTATTGCAGATAACGCTGGTGGCATTGCTGAAATGAGCCAATTACCTCCGGAAGTTCGTGAACGTACAGATAATTTAGATGCTGTTGGTAACACAACTGCTGCTACTGGAAAAGGATTTGCAATCGCATCTGCAGCTTTAACATCTTTGGCATTATTTGCAGCCTTTGTTGGAATTGCTGGTATCAATGCAATTGATATTTACAAAGCCCCTGTATTAGCAGGTTTATTTGTAGGTGGTATGATTCCATTTATTTTTTCTGCATTGTGTATTCAAGCAGTTGGGAAAGCCGCTATGGAGATGGTGCAAGAAGTTAGACGCCAGTTCCGAGAAATACCGGGTATTATGGAATACAAAGCAAAACCGGAATACGAAAAATGTGTGGCTATTTCTACAAAAGCATCTATTCGTGAAATGATGATGCCGGGTGCAATCGCTTTAATCACTCCATTAATTGTTGGTTTTACATTAGGACCTGAAGTTTTAGGCGGTTTATTAGCAGGTGTTACTGTGTCTGGTGTGTTGATGGGGATTTTTCAATCAAATGCCGGTGGTGCGTGGGACAATGCTAAAAAGTCATTCGAAAAAGGGGTAATGATTAATGGTGAAATGTTCTATAAAAAATCAGAACCACACAAAGCTTCTGTTACAGGTGATACAGTTGGCGATCCTTTCAAAGATACTTCCGGCCCATCAATGAATATCTTAATTAAATTAATGTCAATCGTTTCTCTTGTTATCGCTCCATATATTGCAGTAAATAATGCTGAAGCAGGAATGTCTTGTGATAAAGCTATGATGAAGACAGAATGTAGCATGCACAATGGAGATGGAATGGATGCTTGTTGCAAAAAAGGCGGAATGAGCAAAGAATGTGACATGATGAATAAATGTGATATGAGCAAATGTGCTACTATGACCAAAGAAGAGTGTGCAAAGATGTGTGAAGAAAAAGGATGTGATGCAGATCAAAAAGCATATTGCATGAGCATGTATGGTGACGATGGAAAATTTGTTGGTGCTAAGTGTGATATGATGAAATGCAGGAAGATGACCAAAGAAGAATGTGCAAAATATTGTGATTCAGTAAACATTATGCATTAGAGAGGGTCAAATCTGCGGCTTAAACTCCCATATAGAATAGCTATTCTAAGCTAAAACCCTGTTATTTTGTGTATCTTTGCAAAAAAATTGCAAAATGGCAAAAGAATTCAAACGCAAATCAGGTAAAGATTTTAAAGGAAAACGCACTTTCGGAACAAAAAAGAGTGAGGGAGAGGATAAAAAAACTGATTTCTCTAAATCAAAACCTTTTAATAAAGAAGATAAAGGAGAATCTCCATCTAAGGATAGAAGAGATAAACGTGATAACAAACCTGCATTTGAGCGTTACCGAGATGAATCCAAACCTTCTGATTTTGGAACCTCTAAAAAAAGTAATTCTGCTCGTTCAGAAGATTATAAAAAGAAAAGATCCTCAGACGAAGGCTCCTCTAATAAAAAACGTTCAGATAAATCAGAAATTTTTTTCGATAAAAAAAAAGGTGAAAAAAGCACAAAACCTTTTTTCAAAAAACCATTTTCAAAAGAATCGGGTTCGATCAGAAAGTCGCCTAAAGCAAATCCATACGATTTAGATGAAAGTGATTTTGAACATGATAAACCTAAGACTGAATATAAGGGTGTAGCAGGTAAAGGGTTTAAAGGCAAAGGATATGAGAAAAAGGCGTATGTAAAAAAAACTTGGTCAGGCAAAACTGCGGCTCCAACTAAAACCAGAGAAGAAGATGATGGAAG
>JAYVZC010000474.1:0-2646 GCA_043783695.1 Bacteroidota bacterium | reverse complement strand
AGAACAATCATGATTGGATTAAATAAGGAATGGATAAAGAAAGGTGGCGATTTCTTTGTTGAATCACCTATCAATTTTGTAACTGCTTTAATATGGTTTTTATGCAATTATAAAAATGGAAAATATTGCACCCTTGCCCATGTGATTGAATTGTATCAGGTTAATTATGATAAATTGTTTTCCATATTAAGAGCAGAATCACAAATTGAAGTTTTGATAAATCCTTTCGTTACCGCATATCTGAATGATGCAAAGGAACAACCGGAAGGACAAATCGCAAGTGCTAAGCAATTGTCTGAAAAATTCGGTAAGATTCTGCAGGACCGGCAGAGCATTGCTGTTAATCGACATGATACAAGTATTACCAACTCTAAGCAATTAGAACTTGCCGTCCCGGTTAATAAAATATCATCTTTATCAAGTGGCGAATTTGTCGGCATGGTAGCGGACAACCCGGATCAGAAAATTGAACTGAAGGCTTTTTGCGCAGAAATTATTAACGACCACAAAGCATTAGAAAATGAACAGGCAAACTATAAAGAATTACAACAGTTCTCAAAAGTGGAGAACAAGGATGTATTAAATAATTATTTGCAGGTGAAAAAAGATGTAGCTATGATTGTTCAATCTGAGATTGAAAGAGTGCTGGATACGCCAGCACTTACTGATTTGATTATTAAGAAAGAAACATAACTGAATTATATGATCTTCTTCTATGTTGCTAACAGATGTGCATAGATAATTCGATTCGTGATTTGATATTGTCAGTGAGGTTTTTCTTTCTAAAATTACAAATGCCGAAAATATACTTACTCGCTATTTCATTATGTTTGATATGGGTATATTTGGGTAATTATTTGGATATGTACTTATAATTGGGTATATTTGGGTAATTATCTGGATAATGAATATTTCAACCTTACATATTACTTCACAAATACTATCGTTAATTGGAGAGATAGATGAGTTTAAGGGGGCATGGAAAGCACTTGGACAACTAGCACCGGAGCAATTGACCTCCTTAAAAAGAGTAGCTACAATTGAAAGTATTGGTTCTTCTACAAGGATAGAAGGCAGTAAGCTAAGTGACAGGGAAGTAGAAATCCTGTTGAGTAACCTTCAAATAAAAAAGTTTGAAACCAGAGATGAGCAGGAAGTAGCAGGATATGCCGAAGTAATGGATATGATTTTTAACCATTATCAGGATACTCCATTCACGGAAAATTATATTAAACAATTTCATAGAGACCTGCTAAAATATAGCGACAAGGATACCGGGCACAGAGGGGATTATAAAAAACATACAAACCATGTAGAAGCTTTTGATGCAGATGGAAAAAGTTTAGGTATTGTCTTTGAAACGGCAAGCCCATTCGATACACCTTTCCGAATGCAACATCTGGTAGAATGGAGAACAAAGGCAACAGAAGATAAGTCGATGCATCCGCTCCTGATCGCTGCGGTCTTTATTGTTGAATTCCTGGCAATACATCCTTTCCAGGATGGGAATGGAAGATTGTCCAGAATTTTAACGACCTATCTGCTGCTATCAACAGGTTATGCTTATGTTCCTTATAGTTCGCTGGAAGCTGTGATTGAGAATAGCAAGGAAGCCTATTACCTTGCACTAAGACAAACACAGGGAACTTTAAAAACTGATACACCTGACTGGCAACCGTGGGTCCTGTTCTTCTTAAAAGCACTTAAACAGCAAAAGCAAAGACTGGAGGTAAAAATAGAAAGAGAAAAATTGCTTTTGGGTCAACTGCCGGAATTGTCATTGAAAATTTTAGGGTTAGTAAAATCAAGAGGAAGAATTACCATCAGCGAAATTGTTACCATTACAGGTGCCAATAGAAATACAGTGAAGAAGCATTTGGAAAGTTTGGTAAATGCAAAACATTTAGTGAAACATGGGGTAAGTAAAGGTGTCTGGTATTCGCTCAGTTGATATATTGGCTATATTTGTGTCGCAATAGTTATTTTGAAATACGGTGAGTTATTCGGTGAGTAAAATTATCGTTGCAGGTGAAAATATTGATAATAAACTGGTTGAAAAAAGATATAAGGTCCCGTCCGTTCCGCTTTAATTTGGTTATAACCCGCTCCGGTAGCGGGTTTTTCTTTTTTTGTGTTGCATTTGTGTTGCATTTTCACTCTTTTTCAGTTAATAGCAATGGAAGTTTTATAATGGTAAGAATAGAAAAGCTCATACGAGGTGGAGTAAGTTTTACATTTTCACCTGTGAAATTAATTAGCCCGTAGCTTATATTTAGAAAAAATCTCAGAAGCTTCTTCAATTATCTCATCAAGCTTTTTACTGTTAAACATACGGTGATCTAACAGAGCTGTCTAGAATTCTAACCGTTTCTTTTCTCTTTCACTTGCTTTGTACTTTATTTTATCCAGCCCCCTTTCCAGTGCTTTTCTCACATGCCTTCTTACCGTACTGAAAGCAGTCTCAAATTCATGCTGTCTTTCTTCATCTGTTGCATACAATGTTTTTGTTTGCAGATTATTTTCAGTCATTTTCATCCGTGCATAAAAATCGATATCTGCCCCTTTTGAAGCATCACGGCCACAATCATTTAACCATACGGATTAAAAATTCATAATCCATTGCATCCATAGTAAAGATTTTTTAAA
>JAYVZC010000473.1:0-2651 GCA_043783695.1 Bacteroidota bacterium | reverse complement strand
CCGAAAACTGTCCAGGTTCCACAACATAATCCGCTCTTTCAAACCCGTATTCGTTTAAAACATCCGTAATAAAATCTATTGAAATTTTTTCACCTTGTTTTAATGCTAAAGTATTTTTAGTAAGATGCGCTTTAGTAACAACTTTTTCGGTGAGCGCTTCCGGATAAGTAACAATGCAAATGTGTTTTTTACCAGTATTAATTTTGTTTAATACTTCGGCACGTAACAAAATATTAGCGTTATCAATTTCTTCGTGTTCGTATGGCATTCGATACGAAGCAGGAAAAAATAAAACGTTTGGTTCTCCCAATAAATTTTCTAAATCGTTCAGGAAATAGGCCGCTTCTTCTTTGTCGGCAAGAATAAATAAATTTGTTTTGTGAATGTGCTGATAAGCAGCAGCGGCAATAAAAGCAGCACCAGAGCCAATTACATTTTTGAGCTGAACGCGCGTAGCATTCCCAGCCAATTCTTGTGTTAGTAGAGAATTGTTAGTTGATTCACCGTACTTGAGTAAAAAATCTTCCTTCGTCACTTCTTCGGTCAACGACCGTATTATAATAATGCTCAATTAGATTTCTCGACTCCGCTCGAAATGACAAACAATGGACATTTGTATTTACGACTTAGTTGTCATCACAACCGAATTCATACTGTCATCTCGACCGAAGCGGAGTGATTATACTTTTTCAGCCAAGGAATACTTTTTCATGTATTCACAAGCCAAATCAACCATATCAGCAGAGCCAAGGAACAATGGTGTGCGTTGGTGAAGTTCTTTGATATCTAGTTCCATGATTCGTTTAAAACCGTCTGTAGCTTTACCGCCAGCTTGCTCCAAGATAAAAGCTAATGGATTACATTCATATAATAAACGCAATTTTCCCTTTGGTGATTTTGAAGTTGTAGGATAAATATAAACGCCACCAGTAATTAAATTGCGGTGAATATCTGCAACACCTGAACCAATATAGCGAGACGAGTATGGACGATCAGTTGCATCGTCTTCCTCTTGACAATACTTAATGTATTTTTTTACTCCTTCTGGAAAATGAACATAATTTCCTTCGTTGATAGAATATGTTTTTGCTTGTTTAGGAGTTTGCATGTTTGGGTGCGATAAACAAAATTCTCCGATAGAAGGGTCGAGTGTAAATCCGTTTACGCCTTTTCCAGTTGTATAAACCATCATACAAGAAGAACCATAAATTACATATCCTGCAGCTATTTGTTCAGTTCCTCGTTGCATAAAATCTTCGTATGTTCCAGGGCCAGTTAAGGATGTTCTTCTGTAAATAGAAAAAATAGTTCCGATAGAAACGTTCACATCAATGTTAGAAGAACCATCCAAAGGATCCATTGCTACTACATATTTAGCGTTTTTGGAAACTTCGTTGTCGATAATGATAATGTCTTCGTTTTCTTCAGAAGCAATAGCACAACACTCGCCACCCACACTTAATGCAGCAATAAATTGCTCATTGGCAAAAACGTCCAATTTTTTCACATTTTCGCCTTGAATGTTGATTTCTCCCGCATCTCCCAAAATATCAGCCAATCCGGCTTTAGTTACCTCACGATTTACGATTTTTGAAGCGATGGCAATATCTCTTAAAAGCCTTGATAATTCGCCCTTTGCATAAGGAAAATCGGCTTGTTTTTCAATAATAAATTGTCCTAACGTTTTAACTCTGCTCATTGTTTGTTTATTTTGAATTTACACAAATATCGCAATATTTTTGGATGTTAAAAACCAAAGAATTAAATAACTTTGCCACCATGAATATTGCGATTAGAAAAGGACTGAAAAACGATCTACCACAAGTATTGAATTTAATACAAGAATTGGCAACGTATGAAAAAGCACCAGATGAAGTAGCTGTTACCGTTGCGGAAATGGAAAGAGATGGTTTTGGTAATAATCCCATTTTAAAATTTTTTGTCGCGGAAGTAGATGGTAAAATAGTTGGAATGTCTTTGTATTATATCAAATATTCGACTTGGAAAGGCAAATGTGTGTTTTTGGAAGATATTATAGTTACGGAGAGTTTTAGAAAATATGGAATCGGCAAAAAACTGTTTGATGAAGTAGTGAAAGTGGCGAAAGAAATGAATGCTCGTAGAATGGAATGGCAAGTTTTGGAATGGAATGAACCTGCTGTAAAATTTTACGAAAAAGTAAATTCACATTTTGATGGTGAATGGGTGAATTGTAAGTTGACGGAAAAACAAATTCAGGAGTATTTATAGTATGACAGGTTTTTAACCTGTCTTTTGTATAATTGTATAATTGATTTCAATGAAAGTATTTAAGTTCGGTGGTGCGTCTGTTAAAGATGCAAAGGCTGTAAAAAACGTAGCAGAGATTTTAAAACTATTTCCAAAAGAAAATATTTTGGTGGTTGTTTCCGCTATGGGAAAAATTACCAATGCATTAGAAAGATTAACAGATGCCATTTTTTATCTAGCAAAAAATGCGGGAGAGAAGAAAGAAGATGCATCAGGAATATTGGTTGAAATTAAAAAATATCATTTCGATATAATTGGAGAATTGTTTCCTGCAAAAGATCATCCTATTTATAATGAGATCAGTAATTCATTTGTTGAGTTGGATTGGGCAGTAGAAGATACTCCAACAGAAAATTACAATT
>JAYVZC010000472.1:0-2652 GCA_043783695.1 Bacteroidota bacterium | reverse complement strand
GGTTCATACAATAATGTATATGCCGGAGGATATGATGTTTTTATTGTAAAATTTGATAGCACAGGTGTTCGTCAGTGGGGAACTTATTATGGTGATTTAGATGTTGACGAATCACTCGCTATTGATTGCGATACTTTAAACAATATTTATATAACAGGTTTTACAAAAAGCTCAAATAATATTGCTACTCCATCAGGGCATCAAACTTCTTATAACGGATTGCAAGATGCGTTTGTAGCAAAGTTTAATCCTACTGGAACAACTTTGTTGTACGGAAGTTATTATGGTGGACCGGGAAATGATCAAGGAACAGCTATAAAAATTGATGTATTGGGAAATATTTTTTTCGTTGGAAATACAACAAGCTCTACGGGCATTTCAACTCCAAGCTCTTATCAACCTGCAATTGGAAGTGCCGATGATGGTTTTATTGTTCGTTTTAATGCTGCCGGTGTCCGCCAATGGGCAACATATTTTGGCGGTAATGACGTAGATTATATTGCTGATTTGATTTTCGATTCAAATAAAAATCTTCTTTTTTGCGGCTCTACCATGAGCACAAACGCTATAAGTTCAACTGCCGCATATCAACCCAATCTTGCAGTAATAAATTTATATGATTCTTATTTTGAAAAATTTAACACAAACGGTATTCGTATGCATGGAACCTATTTTGGCGGTTCATCAAACGATAATGGAAGAGGAATTACAATTGATAATTTAGGCAAAATTTATATTGCCGGAGAAACATCAAGTGTAGATAGCATAGCTAGTTTAGGAGCATTTAATACGGTTTGGTCAGGAGGAGATGATGCTTTTCTTGCAAAATTTTGTATTGCTCCTCAACCAACTATTTTTCCTTCTGCAACTACAACCATTTGTTACGGTGATACACTTTGGCTCTCTACACAAACGGGATTTGTATCTTATTTTTGGAGTAATAGCAGCTCTGTAAATCCTTTAATAACAAATGACTCAGCTCCAATTGGAACTTATTATTTTACCGTTGCCGTAACAGATGGAACAGGCTGTAATGCCACTTCCGATTCCTCTATTGTTATTGTGGATGCTTGTGCTTCTGTTCCGGAAAATAAAAATGATGCTTCTATTGAATTGTTTCCTGTGCCGGCATCCGACCTTTTATTTATTGATGTAAAAAATGTTGCTTATAAACAAAAAATGGAGATAAAATTTTATTCTTCTAAAGGTGAACTTGTTTCTGAGAATACAGACTCACAAAATCTAAATAGTATAGACATAAAAAAACTCTCACCAGGAATTTACATTCTTCAAGTGAGAGTTGATGGAAAAATTTTTCAGAAAAAATTTATAAAAGAGTAAAAACTAGATATAAGTCAAAAACTAACGCCAGAGAATGCCATCCCGATGTATATCGGGATCTCACGAACCGGATGAAATTTTACTTATGGGCGTGAGAGTATAGTTTTACCACTAAGGCACTAAGGTCACTGAGTTTTTTTTTAAATTTCGTAGTGCTCTATATGCCTTAGTGGTGAATCTTTAAAACTTCAGCAACTCTTCATACAATTCTTTCATAGGTAGTCCCATTACATTAAAATAAGTTCCTTCAATTTTTTCGACTGCAACTAAGCCAATCCAATCCTGCGCTCCGTAAGCACCAGCTTTGTCGTAAGGATTGTAGTTTTTAATATAGAATTCTATTTCTTGTTGAGTAAGTGTTTTAAAATAAACTTTTGTAAGAGCATAAAAGGATTTTGTTTTGTGCTTTGATTTTAAACAAACTCCTGTGTAAACTTCATGCATTTTCCCTGAAAGCAGTTTTAACATTCTAACTGCATCATCAAAATTTTCCGGTTTATTGAGAACTTGTCCATTTATCCAAACAATAGTATCTGCAGTAATTACGATGGTGTTGTCTTTTAATTCTTCGTCAAATGCTTCGGCTTTCTTTTCGCAGAGATAAAGTGGAATTTCTTGTTCTTTTAATTGTTCAGGAAAACTTTCATCTACTTCTTTGGTGCGGACTTCAAAGTCTAGCCCCAGTTCTTTCAAGAGATATTGTCTGCGTGGCGATTTAGAAGCCAATAACAATTGATATTTTTTCAGTTTTTCAAATGACATGTAGGTAGTCGTGTAAAATAGGATAGGCGAACACTAAAAGATAACAAATGCCCATCAGCATAATAAACTTTGAGAAATTACCGGCAAAACGGAATTGTTTTTTTTCTTGGGCAATTTTTATTTTATAGATCAAAAACAGAAGAGGTAATTGTAATGCAACAATAAAATAGATGATGGAAATTGTATCATCCAGTTTTAAAAATTCCCTTTGAATGAATCCTAAACAAACAATGGTAATGAAGGCAACAGACATTGCAATATTTTTAGTAATTTTTATTCCAAGAACGATTGGCATAGTTTTGCAACCAAACTCTTTATCACCATCTACATCTTCTATGTCTTTTAAAATTTCTCTTAAAAGTGTTGTAATGAAAGCAAAAAATGAAAGAGCAATGGTGTATTTCCATACAGATGCAAAACTTAAATTTTCTTCAATTGGAATGTATTGTCTGTATATAGGAAGCATGTCATAAACCACAGCAATAAGAGGAACCATAGCAGTGAACAATGCAATAACAATATTTCCAATTAAAAATTGACGTTTAAAAG
>JAYVZC010000471.1:0-6335 GCA_043783695.1 Bacteroidota bacterium | reverse complement strand
TTCCAAGTTTTATTATCTCTAAAATTACTCCTATAAAGGCGATAAGATATAGTTAGCCGTTCCTAAAAAAGTCAATTTAAATTTTCGCAAAACAAGAAGATAAAAAACTAGAAAAAAATCTTGAACAGTTGTTTTAAAAAATCAAAATGTCCTTTATATAAAGTTGTGAAAATGCCCAAAACCATCAACAGTCAATGTTTGATAGAATTTTTTTTAGAACTTTATTCCTATCACAAGAATATCATCTACTTGCTCTTTCTCTCTTGACCATTCTATTAGCGTATTATTTATTATCTGGTGTTGCTCTGACATATTTTTTTGATGAATTTCTGCTAATAGATTTTTGAAATTTTTTGTCATAAATTTTTTACCTTTTTCGCCTCCAAACTGATCAACATAGCCATCAGTAAAGATATAGATTGAATCACCTGGTTTTAAGTTCAATTCATGATTAGTGAATTGATAGTTTTCATTGGTTGCTCCTCCAACAGAAGCTTTATCGCCAAGCACTTTATTAAACTCCTCCGAAGCATGAAATAAAGGTCGCATAGCTCCGGCATATTCCATTGTTCTGTTTTTTAAGTCGATTGAACATAACGCAATATCCATTCCATCGGTTGTTTCCGAATTTGCGGATTCTTGTTTTAAAGCTCTCTTTACCCCTTTGTTTAGGCGATTTAATATTTCTGAAGGGCGCACAATGCCTTTTTCAATGATAATTTGATTTAAAAGATCATTTCCAATCATACTCATGAATGCTCCCGGAACCCCATGACCTGTACAATCAGCTACGGCAATTACCACCTTATCATTTTGTGTTGCGTAAAAATAAAAATCACCACTAACAATATCTTTTGGTTTATAAAAAATAAAATATTCCTTCAGCGATTTATCAATATCTTCTCTGGCCGGGAGTATGGCTTGTTGGATACGCTGAGCATAATTAATACTGTCAGTAATATTTTTGTTTTTTTCTGCAATCTCGTCCCTACTAATTTCAATAATCTTAGATGCTTCAGCAATTTCATAATTCTTTTGTTCAAGATTTATATTGGCTCTTTGTTTTTGTCGAATACCAATAACTAGTAAAAAAGCAAGTGCGCAAACCAATAACAAACCTCCTGTAACTGAGTTTCGCATCATCCTTTGCTTATCGACTTCCGCTTCCTGAATTTTAATTTCTTTCTTTTTTGCTTCGTTCTCCATTTTTTCACCTTGTAATTCTTTTTCTTTAAGTTCAATTTCTTTTATTCTCTGGATCGCCTCCATTTTTTGTTTCCCTAATTCTAACTTTTGTTGCATTGCTTGTAAGTTGGAAATTTCTCGACCTTTGGTAAGTAATACAATTTCTTTTTCTTTGCGTTCTGTATCAAACTTGGTTTGCATTTCAATCAATTTGGAAGAATTTTCTTTATTGAAAATGCTATCTTTCATAGCCTTATATAATTTATAATATTCCAATGCATCTTTTGTATTGTTTAATTTTTCATACGCAGAAGAAAGCCCCAGATAAGCTCCTTCTAACGCTACTTTATATCCCACTTCTTTGGCTGTTTTAATCGCATTCAATTGTGATTGAATCGCCTCCTCATATTTTCCCTGTTTTTCATAAATATTTCCAAGATCAATAAAACTCATGGCAATACCTTTTTTATTGTTTAATTCTTTTCTAATTTCATAAGCCTTTTGCTGGTATTCAAGTGCGAGTATATAATTACCTTGTTGATAATAAATAGAGCCAATATTGCCAAGGTTGGATGAGGTGCCTTTCTTATCGCCTATTTCCTGCTTTAGTTTTAAAGATTTTAACTGATAATCGAGCGCTTTTTCATAATTCTGCATTTCCATATAAATAATCCCGATATTATTGTAGCATCCCGATATTCCATCTTTATCATTTAGCTCTTCTCTAATTTGTAAAGATTTAAGCTGATATTCAAGTGAGAGCTTATTATTTCCTTGAGCGGAATATATATTTCCAATTCCCATCATGCTATTCGCTATTCCTTTCTTATCTCCAATTTCTTCAACAACCTTCAAAGCCTTCAAATAATAATCCAATGAAGAGTTGTAATCTCCTTCCAGATAATAGCTATTCCCGATAGTATTACAACTATTTATTTTACCTTTTGCATTATTTGTTTTGTTGGATAGCTCAAGAGCTGAAAGGCAATACTTTCTTGCTTTCGAAGGCTCTGTCCTCAGATACAGCTCGCCTATAGAAGTAAGAATTTCTATCTTTGATTTATCATCTTTTGCTGTTTGAAGTTTCTTTTCAAATTCATCAATCTTTGATTGTTGTTGTGCAAAAGAAGTACAAAAAAAAAGAAATAAAACAAAAGTTAATAGAACGGATAAATTGGAAATAGGCCTAAATGGCATATTTTTTATCTGGAACTGAAATTTTAAAACTTGTTGAGTAGTAAGTCTATTTCCCATTTATTTTGTAAAAAAAGGACTGTTCCTCAAATATACTTTTTTTATTGAGGTTTACCAAAAACATCAATTTTTTTAATGCATCAGTTATAAATTTTGCATAAAATAATCTGTTACTTTTTGATATAAATGTTCTCTGTCTTTTCCCAATACATTGTGCTCGTGACCTGGATAAACAAAATAATCTACTTGTTTATTTTTATCGACACAAGCTTTTAAAAATTGCATACTGTGTTCCCAAACAACCACATTATCTTGAGCTCCATGAATCAACAATAATTTTCCTTTTAAATTATCAATATAATTAATCACTCGAGCTTCTTTATATCCTTCAGGGTTTGATTGTGGCGTATCCATGTATCTTTCGGTATACATCACTTCATAATAACTCCAGTCGATTACCGGACCTCCCGCCACGGCTACTTTAAATACATCCGGATATCTTGTCATAATACTTGTAGTCATAAATCCTCCATAACTCCAACCAAATATTCCCATACGATTTATATCCACATATTTTTTTGATTTTAAATAATTCACTCCAACCATTTGGTCTTTCATTTCCACAACTCCAACATGTTTAAAGATTGCTTGCTCAAATGCTAAACCTCTGTTATTACTTCCTCTGCCGTCAATTGTGAAAACAACAAATCCTCTTTCTGCCATGTATTGAAACCATAAATCGCCACCACCATTCCAAGTATTGTTTATCATTTGTGCTCCAGGACCGTTATACAAATATACAATCACAGGATATTTTTTTGTGGAATCAAATGCAACAGGTTTAAATAATCGGCAAAATAAATCATCTCCATTTTCACTTTTTAATTTAAAAACAATCATTTCTCCAAGCTTGTAATCTGCTAAAGGATTTTTTGCAGTATAAATTATTTTCGATTTTTTACCATTTGTACTAATCACATTAATGTTTCGAGGAATACTTGTGCTTTGAAAATTATCAATAATATAAGTTCCATTACTGTTAAGCATACAAGTATGTGTTCCATCACCTGAAGTAATACGAGTTGTTTTTCCTGATTTTATTTCTACAGAATAAAAATTACGTGTAATTCCACTTTCTGTTGTAGATGTATAAAATACTTTTGTTCCTTTTGCATCAAATCCTGCAAAATCAGTTATTACCCAACTACCCTTTGTTATTTGCTTTACAAGTGTCCCATCATTATTATATAAATATAAATGATTAAATCCATCACGTTCGCTTTGCCAAACAAATTGTCCGGATGTATTTGGTAAAAATATCATTGAATGCATTGGGTGGACATATTTTTCTTGTTTTTCTTCAAACAATGTTTTTTCAAACAAGCCAGTAACAGCATTGTAGGAGTTCAATTTCATATCGTTTTGATCACGATTCAATACAGCAATGTATACGTGTTGCTCGTCAACACTCCAAGCAATGTTTGTTAAGTATTGTTCTTGGGGCTCTCCCGTTTTTAAGAAAACAGTTTTACCATTGCTAACATTAAAGATTCCAACCGTTACTTCGTGACTGTTGTCCCCTGCCATTGGATATTTTATGTTCTCGTTTTTTGCGGGGCGAGATGTCCAATCTATAATTGGATAATCGGCTACCATTGTTTGATCCATTCGGTAAAACGCAAGTAAATTGCCTTTGGGCGACCAAAATGTTCCTTTAATAATTCCAAATTCTTCACGGTGCACCGATTTTCCATTCACAATATTTTCATCTTTGTCATTAGTAACAATCAAATTGTTTTTTCCATCATATATGAATAAATTATTTTTTACGGTAAAGGCTACATAACTTGTTTTTGTTGCAACATCCATGTTTTCGGCATCTTCACCAAAATCGCGTGTAGCTTCAATCGTTATTTTTTTAGTGTCGTAATTATAGTTGAGTAATTTTTTATCCAATTCAAAGGTAAATTCTTTTGAATTTTTCCATTGTATCATTGGAAAGGATTTTACTGTGCTTTGTCCTGCAATGGCAAGTGCTTCGTTTAGTTTAGATAATCCTAAAAAAGTTGTTGGGTCTAGATTGTCAGGTTTCATTGTTACAAGTGCTTCTTGCGTTTCGGTAGTAGCGATATAAGAATAATCTGTGTTGCTTCCTTTTACCCACATTAATTGTTTAAAACGAGAAGGAGCCAATGTTGTTCGTTGTTTAACAACCGCTTCTTCCATTGTTAAAAGTTTTTCCTGTGCAATGATTGTTTGAGAAAAAACTGCAAACACCAAAAATAAAAATATAATTTTTTTCATCTTAAAAAGATTTAAATAAAAAATGCATTCTGAAACTACAGAATGCATCAATAAAGATATACTATTTTTTAGAATTATTTCACCGCCCCGCCATTATTCATGTCAGCCTTTGTTGGTGCAACAAAACTCAATTCTCCTTTGTTGTTTTCAGCCATCAAAATCATTCCTTGGCTTTCTATTCCTTTTATTTTGCGAGGAGCAAGATTTACAAGAATGCACACTTGTTGTCCGATAATTTCTTCTGGTTTGTAAAAACCAGCAATTCCTGAAACAACAGTTCGTTTATCAATTCCTGTATCAATTAATAATTTTAAAAGTTTATCAGTTTTTGGAACACGTTCTGCTTCTATAATAGTTCCAATTCGAATATCCATTTTGCTAAAATCATCAAAGGATGTTTCTGCTTTCGATAGTTCTATGGATGAAACATTGGTTTCTTCATTCATTTTTTTTGAATCTTCTAATTTTTGAACTTGTGCTGTAATGGTTTCGTCTTCTACTTTATCAAACAATAAAGCCGCAGTTTTTATTTGATGTCCCGCTAATAATAAATCGGTACGCGTTGCATCATTCCATTTTAATCCTGAATTCAAATTTAACATGGTTCCTAATTTTTTAGAAGTGAATGGTAAAAATGGTTCCATTAAAACAGAAAGGTTGGCAGAAATTTGCAAAGACAAATTCATAATCGTTTGAACTCGTTTTTCATCTGTTTTGATTAATGTCCAAGGTTCGTTGTCTGCCAAATATTTATTTCCCAAACGCGCTAAGTTCATTAATTCTCCTAATGCTTCACGGAAACGATATTGTTCAATACTTGCTGCAATTTTTGCTGGAAACTTACTCATCTCTTCTAATAAAAGAATATCTGATTTAGTATATTCCATTGCAACTGGCACTTTTCCTTCGTAATATTTGTGTGTCAACACCAAAGTTCTGTTCACAAAATTCCCTAAAATCGCAACCAATTCATTGTTGTTTTTAGCTTGGAAATCTTTCCAGGTAAAATCGTTGTCTTTTGTCTCAGGAGCATTTGCACACAAAGTATAGCGCAATACATCTTGTTTGTCTTTAAACTCAATCAAATATTCGTGCAACCACACTGCCCAATTTCTGGATGTGGAAATTTTATCTCCTTCTAAATTTAAAAATTCGTTTGCAGGAACATTTTCTGGTAAAATAAAAGAACCTTCTGCCATTAACATGGCTGGAAAAATAATACAATGAAAAACAATATTGTCTTTTCCAATGAAGTGTACCAACTTGGTTTCTTTGTCCTTCCAATACAATTCCCAATCTGGAGTCAACTCTTTTGTTGCAGAAATATATCCAATAGGAGCATCAAACCAAACGTATAAAACTTTTCCTTCTGCGCCTTCAACAGGAACTTTTACACCCCAGTCCAAATCGCGAGTCATGGCACGAGGTTGTAATCCTGCATTCAGCCAACTTTTGCACTGTCCATACACATTTGCTTTCCACTCTTTGTGCGAATCGATATACGCTTCAATTTGTGTTTGCATTTTATCCAATGGCAAAAACCAATTTTTTGTTTTTTTCAAAACAGGTTTTTCTCCTGATAATGCAGATTTAGGATTTATTAAATCAGTAGCATTTAAAGTACTTCCACATTTTTCACACTGGTCTCCGTA
>JAYVZC010000470.1:0-2661 GCA_043783695.1 Bacteroidota bacterium | reverse complement strand
CAGACCTGCCTACCGTCAGGCAGGTCCGTGGTGCATTCTATAATATTAAATTCTGTTTTGATTTTAGTGCATTTACATCAACTCTAAAAGCTGTTTGCACTAAATTACTTTCTTTTATTTGTTTTACCATTTCCATTATTTTTTCATCCTCTATTTCTCCGCGAATGATAAAAAAATAATCAACTTGTTTTTGTTCAGGAATCAATAATCCTTTTTCACTTCTGTTCGCAATAATAAAATATTCCATGAACTCATCCGGCAACTCAAAACAAAACAAAGAAAAATGTGAAGGCTCATCTTGCTTTTTATCCTTAATTTCTAAGGGTTCGGCTTTAACAAGATTTAAACCCAATTGATTGTTGAGTGCCCAACAAATACGATAATCTTTTTCGTGCGATGAAATGCCAATCAACACAAAATCATAGTCGTATTCTATTTCAAGAGTATGTTTTCCCAAAGCTTGGTTTTAAAACTACGGTAAATTTATAAATCTAAAGCGAAGAATGCTTGTAAAATGGGATTATTTTTGAGTTACTATATCTCTAGCACCGTACAAGCCAGCTCTGCAACCAATTGTTCTGCTCGTTTTTTTGAAAAATGTTGTGCTTTTCCAATCGCTTCGTTATCCACTACAATCTGAATACTATATTGTTTGTCATCCGAAGTTGCCCCATCAACAATGGTTTCGAAGCGAAATTCTTTTTTTTCTTTTTGAGCCCACTCAATCAATTTACTTTTAAAATCTACTTCTTTGGTTTCCACTTCATCCATATCTATGTGAACATTCACAATTCTAGTAAGAATGAATTGTTGAGCAAATGTATATCCTTTATCTAAATAAATGGCACCGATCAAAGCTTCGTAGGCATCTCCATTGATAGAACTGGATTTATTATTTCCTTGTCTATCGTTATTTATTTCAATAAAATTATTCAATCCTAATTTTACTGCGAGTTGATTGTGTTGTTGACGGCTCACCATTTTCGAACGCATCTTTGTTAAAAAACCTTCATCTTTAAATGGAAATTTTTTAAATAAATAATCTGCTACGACTATTCCAATCACTGAATCACCAAGAAATTCAAGCCGTTCGTTACTATCCTTCACTCCTTTTTTAATAAGTTGTGCTGCGGAGCTGTGACGGAAAGCTAATTTATACAATGAAATATTGGAAGGATAAAAACCAAGAATATTGTGAAGTGATTCGTGTAATTTTTTGTCGGGAGAAAAATAAACCCGGATAGATTTGGTAAATTTTGCCAAGAGGATTTAGGCTGTGTATTTCTTAACAATTACAGAAGCATTGTGTCCGCCAAATCCGAATGTATTGCTTAGAGCAGCACGAACAATGCGTTTTTGAGCTTTATTGAATGTAAGATTCAACTTATTGTCCAGAGCAGGGTCATCATTAAAGTGATTGATAGTAGGGGGAATAATATCATTCTGACAAGCTAGCACACAAGCAATTGCTTCAATAGCACCTGCAGCACCAAGTAAATGTCCAGTCATTGATTTAGTTGAACTGATATTTAATTTATAAGCATGTTCACCAAATACGCCAAGTATAGCTTTTGTCTCGGCAACATCACCTAAGGGAGTAGATGTTCCGTGTACGTTAACATAATCAATATCTTCGGGCTTCATTTCTGCATCTTGCAAAGCATTACGCATCACATTCAAAGCACCCAACCCTTCAGGATGCGGAGCGGTAATATGATTTGCATCAGCAGTCATTCCACCACCAACAACTTCAGCGTAAATTTTTGCCCCCCTTTTTAAAGCATGTTCTAAATCTTCAAGTATTAAGCAACCTGCACCTTCGCCTAAAACAAATCCATCACGATCAACGTCAAACGGACGAGATGCTGTTGATGGAGAATCGTTACGGGTAGAAAGCGCGTGCATGGCGTTGAATCCACCAATACCGGCTTCACACACTGCGGCTTCGGAACCACCTGTTACAATAATATCAGCTTTCCCTAATTTAATATAAGTAGCTGCATCAATTAAAGCATTGGTAGAAGACGCACATGCAGAACAGGTAGTAAAATTTGGACCACGCATTCCGAAACGAATAGAAATATGTCCGGCACAAATATCTGCAATCATTTTAGGGATGAAGAAAGGGTTGAAACGAGGTGTTCCATCACCTTTTGCATAACCAAAACATTCGTCCTGAAAAGTTTGTAATCCACCTATTCCAGAACCCCAAATAACTCCTGCTCTATCCTTATCAAATGCATTTTCTACATCTAATCCGGCATCTTTTACAGCCTGAATTGCGGAACATAAACCATATTGGGAAAAGGGATCGAGTTTGCGAGCATCTTTACGATCAAAATAATCTTCCGGATTAAATCCTTTTACTTCGCAAGCAAATTGGGTTTTGAACTTTGAAGCATCAAAACGAGTAATAGTAGCAGCTCCGCTAACACCATTCAGAAGATTGTTCCAAAAATCCGGAATATTGTTTCCAAGAGGTGTTATAGCGCCAAGACCTGTTACTACTACTCGTCTAAACTTCATTAAATAAATCTTTTGGGAGAATTATTTTGCGTTTGCTTCAATATAAGCAATTGCATCACCTACAGTTCCAATCTTTTCAGCTTGATCATCAGGGATAGCGATGTTGAATTCTTTTTCAAATTCCATGATTAATTC
>JAYVZC010000469.1:0-14454 GCA_043783695.1 Bacteroidota bacterium | reverse complement strand
TTTCAGCACATTTTCAATTTGCACATTTGTTAAGCGTTTTCTTTTTCTGCTTTTGCTTCCGGCATACGGCCTTCTTCAATTGATTCTTCAGCGTTTCTCACTTTTGTTAAATAAGAAACAGTTGGTTTGATTCCTAATTCTTCAAGAATAAAATAATTACGCTCATCTTCTTTTCTTAAGATAGAAACTGCACTGTTCTCATCATTCAAGTCACCAAAATAAATAGCATTTGTAGGACAAGATTGCTGACAAGCAGTTTTGATATCACTATCAACTAATTTACGTTCTGCTTTTTTAGCTTCTAGTTTTCCACTTTGAATACGTTGAACACACATTGAGCATTTTTCCATTACTCCTCTTGAGCGTACAACAACATCTGGATTCAATACCATACGACCTAAATCATCTTGTGTAGGATTGAAAGTAAAATCAGAATTTTCGTTATAGTTGAACCAGTTGAAACGTCTTACTTTAAAAGGACAGTTGTTTGCGCAATAACGTGTTCCAACACAACGGTTATAAGCCATTGCATTTAATCCTTCAGAGCTATGGTTTGTAGCAATTACCGGGCAAACGGTTTCACAAGGAGCGTGATTGCAATGCTGACACATCATCGGTTGAAAAACAACTTTTGGATTTACAGTAGATGGGTTTTCCATATCCAGGTACATTGCAACAGCACCTTCGCCTGTTTCTTTGGCAACTTCTTTGGTCATATCACTGCTATAGTATCTATCGATACGCAACCAATGCATTTCACGTGTTTGCATTACCATTGTTTTACCAACAACAGCAACGTTATTTTCAGCGGTACAAGCTACAACGCAAGCACCGCAACCGATACAAGAGTTTAAGTCGATGGTCATTCCCCATTTGTGTCCCGGTCTTTCAAATTCATTCCACAAATCTACCGATGCAGCTTTTACCGGACCGGAATGAGTATGCATCATCTCATCTTTATTCCCTGCTTTCTTATTTTTTTGATATTCAGATAAAATAGTTTCTTTAACAATGTCACGACCCATCATAGTGTGATGAACTTGTGTTCCTGCTAATTCTGTTACTTCATTTGCATTTTCAATTGTAGCATTTAAAGAACCATAAGCCATTGTGCCATTCATCATTTGAACAAATGGATAAGCATTTTGACCAACTACAGTTCCGGTGCGTTCAGATAATTTACCTGCTTTATCGCGACCGTATCCAACTGCAATTCCAATTGTTCCGCGCGCTTGTCCTGGTTGAGGCACAGCTGGTAATTTAATAGTGATTCCGTCAGCTGTAACATTCACAACAGTTGATTCTCTGTCCTGACGCTCCATTAACAAATAACCCATCTCTTTCATATCTTCTGGAGACATAGTTACATAATTGTCCCAAGTAATTTTAGAGATAGGATCAGGTAATTCTTGCAACCAAGGGTTGTTTCCTTGATTTCCATTACCAATACCTACTTTTTCGTAAAGTGCTAATTCCATTTTACCAGCTGGTGCAGCAGTCGTGGCCTTTATTTTTCCGGCAGCTGTATTTAGATCCACCGGCTTAGCAACTAGTTCTTCAGCCGGTGCAGCTTTTACATCTTTTTTTACTGAAATCACAGGAGCAGCAACAACTGTACTGTCATTCATCTTTGGCATTTCAGCCATTTCTCCACCTTTTCCAACTTCAATAGCACCATCACATAAAGCATTATTCCAGAACTCAGTGAAGTTCATATATTTTCCTTGCATAGGGAAAACACGATCCGACCAAGTTTTTTGAATGTATGAATGATAATCTGAATTGTTTCCCGACCAAGCCAATAATGTATCTTGAGCTTGACGAGTTCCTGAATTTTGTTCAGCAAATAAAGGAGTTATGGTAGGTTGTGATAAACTATAGTGTGCTTTCTTTGGATTGAAATCGTTCCAAGACTCTAAGTAGTTGTGATCTGGACAAATATGAGTAGCCATTGATGCTGTTTCATCAGCTCTATCAGCAAACGAAATACGCAATCCTACTTTATTATATGCCATTGCAAATTTTAATGCTGCAGGCGCTGTGTAAACAGGATTTGTATTATAAGTAATAATTGCACCAACACTTCCTGCATTCATTTGAGCTACCATGTCAGCAAATGCTGCATCGTCACCTTGGTGAGTATAAGAAGGATTTTCTATGTCAATTGTTTTTCCGTAGTTTCCCAATAATTGGTTGATTCCATTTACTACTAATTGAACATTTACATCGTTAGAACCAGATACTACCAAGGATTTTCCTTTGTTCTCTGCCAATTCTTTCGCTGCTTTTGCAATTTCTGCATCACAAGATAAAGCTCCTGAAGCAATAGTAGCTCCTCCAACAATTTTTGCTACTGCATTATATAAATTAACAGCTACTTTTCCTTGTTCAGAAACTTTAACAGGAACACGCTCATCAGCATTCGCACCTGTTAACGACAAGTTTGATTCAAACTGAATGTGTTTCGACATTTTATCTTTGTTCTTACCAACTTTACGAGTTTTTGAATATTGATTTGCATATTCAATAGGAGAAAGCCAGTTTGCAAGGAAATCAGCGCCAATACCAACAATCACCTCTGCATGATTAAAATGATAAGAAGGAATAAGTTCTTGTCCGAACATTTGCCCATTTGCTTTTGCCATTCCTGAATAAGAAACCGCATCATACGTTACATGCTTAGTGTTTGGGTATTTTGCAGCAAAATCAGCAATAACTGCTTTTGTTGAAGGACTAATAATAGTTGAAGATAAAATATAAATTGCTCCTTTTACAGCAGCTAATTTTCCGCCAATTTCTTTATCAATGTTTGTCCATGTTGCAGGATTCCAAGATTCACCAGATTTAGTAACAGGACCTGTTAAGCGAGATGAATCATACAATGAAAGGATAGAAGCTTGAACACGAGCACTTGTTCCGCCCATTGTTACTTTTGATAATTCGTTTCCTTCAATTTTGATAGGGCGACCTTCGCGTGTTTTTACAATAATAGAAGCATAATCGTATCCATCGTGAAAAGTAGAAGCATACCAGTTTGCAACACCGGGAGTAATTTCTTCAGGTTTTACAACGTAAGGAATAGCTTTGTTTACAGGAGTTTCACAAGCGGCTAAAGATGCAGCAGTTACACTGAATCCTAAAAATTTTAAGAAATCTCTTCGGTTTGTTCCACTGTTTTCAGCAAGATTACTGTCGCCTAAGAATTTTTCTACAGGAATCTGTTCCGCAAATTCATTGTTAGCATTTTGAACAAATTCAGGACTGTTGTTTAATTCTTCCAGTCCTTTCCAGTATTTTTTTGTTGCCATATCTTTTGTAAATTCTAAATTCTTTAATTTTAATCTTTTGTTCACCCTGAGTGGATTCGACTTCGCTCACCATAAACTAAAGTCGAAGGGCTAAACTTATATTTAATTTTTTTTATAATTTCTCACCAAATCCCCACTCTCTTGTGGAGAGGGGATTAAGGGTGAGGTCTTTTTTAATAATGACATTTACCACACTCAATACCACCCATTTTGTCAACTGTAAATTTGCGTTGATCAAGAGGTAGATTTTTGAACCTTTCGGCTAATTTTGCGTGTAAACTTTCGTAGTATGGATTGTCTTTCATGCCCGGCACTTCTGTTTTTCTGTGACATTCAATACACCAAGCCATTGTTAATGGTTGAACTTGACGAGCAGTAGTCATTTCTTTTAAATCCCCATGACAAGTAGCACATTCTTGTTTACCAACTTTAACGTGTTGTTGGTGACTGAAGAACACAAAATCTTGTAGGTTGTGAACTTTTATCCACTTGATTGGTTTTTGTGGTTTTGTATACGCTCCTTTTTCAGGATCCCAACCAGCAGCGTCATAAATTTTAGCGATTTCTGTTGTTCCTGTAGTTGGTCCTTTTGAAATTCCTCTATGGCAATTCATACAAACATTCACCGATGGAATACCGGCAGTTTTACTTCTTTCAACACCTGAATGGCAATATTGACAGTTGATTGCATTATCACCAGCATGTAATTTGTGGTTGAAAGCAATTGGTTGTTCAGGATTGTATTCTAATTTTGTTTCAGGATTTGCATACACTCCAATGTCTTTCAAAGCATACCATCCAGCAGAAAGTAATCCACCTGTGATAAATAAAATTACCACCCCTGTTGTTGTTTTGTTTGAGCGTACCCAGCTTTTAAATTCTGTCCAAGCACCAACTTTTTCTTCTTCAGGAATTCCTAATTTTTCGTTTTGTAAGTTTTTTAATGAGTGACGAACACCACGTAAAACCGTAACAATAATAATTAAGAAAGCAATAACTCCAATTAATATGGTTAAAGGATTTACTCCTTGTTCCTTTGCTTCCGAAGTCCCAGTACCTGTGTTTGCAGTAGAAGCAACAGGAGTAGGTTCTTTGTAATCTTTGATATAAGCAATGGTTGCTTTTATTTCTTCATCACTTAAATTGGTGAACGTTGTCATTGCAGAAGCATCAAATGTGCTGATTTTAACTGCATACACATCACCGCTTTTAATTAAAGCATCGTTGTTTTTTATCCATTTTAACATCCAGTCTTCGTTAGGAACTCGAGCCATAACGCCTTTTAAGCCTGGACCAGTAACTTTATTCGAACCCAAACTGTGGCACACAGCACAGTTTTGCTTGAAGATTTTTTCGCCATCTTGGGCGGAAACAGGATTAATACTTAGAAAGAATGATAAAAATAGGAGGGAAAAAATTGTCAAAAAGTGTTTTTTCGACTGCTTACAAATTGTATCCATATTGATTTTTAACTATTTAACTCCGTTGAAAACCTCTATTATTAGAGAGCGACTATTACTTGCGCGACAAATTTATAAGAAACATTAATTGGCGATTCAAAAATCGTTAATATTTTATAAAAAATACATAATTTATATCGATTCTAAATAAGAATGTTTTCATTTTGTTTTTCGACTTATTATTCATCTATAAAAAAGAGCATTTTGTCAAAAAAATAAAATGATTTGTCGATATGGTTTTTTGTAAGTTTGTGTAGAAATTCGGAATATTTTTAGGTATAATTTTAGCCTGTAACAATTAAAAAATTATCTTCGCCCATGAAATTTTTTGCAAGACAACTGTTCTTCTTTTTTACACTTTTTTTATGTCACAATTTAAGTGCGCAAAAAAATGCTGTAGATACAGGTAAGATAGAGCTGGTGCAAGAGTATAAGATAAAAGAATTAGTAAACAAACATGTAGAAATTAATTCAAAAGCCCCAATTAAAGGCTACAGAATTAAAATACATTTTGGCTCCGATAAAAATAAAGCAAAAGAAATAAAAGCGAAATTCATTTCTAAATTTCCGGATATTGCCGCTTACGAAAAATACGATCAGCCCAATTTTAATATTCGGGTTGGCGATTTTAGAACAAAACTAGAAGCTTATAAAGCCTTAAAAGAAATTCAATTAGAATTTCCTTCTTCATTTCTTGTTCAAGATGAAATAGAAATACCTAGGTCTTATCCTTCGGAGAAAAAGTAGGTCTAGCCCATAATTTATGTTGCTCATTTTAGCCCCAGACCTGTCTGTTTCTATTCCTCTCACGGGTTTGTAATTGTTGATGTTTATTTTACTTGATGAGCTTAGCCCCACCGAATCCTAATTATTTTTCTCTTTATTTATTTGGAAATTTAATTTCTCATCCTTATATTAGCGCAATAATAAATTTCTCTAACCCAAAAACTACATTTATTAACTTAAATTATCCCACATGAAAAAAATTACATTAATTGTTTCAGGTTTGTTTGTTGTGAGTGCGATGAGTGCTCAAAATACAGCAGGAAACGACAAAGTAGAAATGTTAAAACTTGAAAGTTTTGGTATTTCTAAGCCTTTATCTGAAATCGCAAACATACTACCTGCTGTAGATGAAAACATGTTAGATTCAGAAAAAGAACAGTCAAAAGATCGCGAAAACAGACACCCTCAGGTTTTTCAATTTTCTGAAGAGAAAGACGGATCAGCATACGGAACCGATCCGGGAACAACTCAAAAAACACCAGGAACAAGAAATTCTTTGCCGCCTATTGCCAACTGGTTAGCACAAAGTGGTGGCGGATGCCCTCCCGATCCTACCGGAGCTGCTGGCCCAAATCATTACATTCAATCAGTGAATGCTACCCCTGTTAAAGTGTATAGCAAAACAGGGACAGCAATGCTTACAATAAGTAACATGGGAAATCTTTGGTCGCCTGCAGTTGCAAACATGGGAGATCCAATTGTAATGTATGATAGATATGCTGATCGTTGGTTCTTGAGCCAATTTGGTTCCGGAAATAAAATATACATTGCTATCTCTACATCCCCGGATCCACTAGGAACATGGTATACTTACACTTATACAGCCTCAACTTTCCCTGATTATCTTAAATTTTCAATTTGGTGGGATGGTTACTATATGACTGCTAACTGGGGTGGTAAAATAATGGTTTTTGAAAGAGATAAAATGTTATTGGGCCTTGCGGCTAGAGCTTTTGAAAAAACGTTTTCGCCAACAATACCTGGTGGCTTCTTCCTTCCTATGCCTGCTGATGCTGATGGTGGTTTACCTGCTACCGGAACTCCCTTGCCTCTTATGCAATACACCGACAATGCATGGGGTGGAGGTGCTACAGATGCCGTGAAAATTTTCCCTTTCACAGTAAATTGGGTGCCTGCAACGCCAACAGCAACTGTTGGTACTACTGTTACAATTCCTACTGCAGCATTTGATGCTTCTTATGATCCAAGTTGGGATGATATTTGGCAACCCGGAACCACTCAAAAATTAGACGGGATTGGCGGTGTTGTTCAATACCGTATTCAATGGAGAGCTTGGACTGGATACAACACTGCGGTATTGTCTTGGGGCGTTAAAATGGATGCAACTAGTAAATTACGGAGTATTAAATGGGTTGAATTACGCCAAAATCAATCAACAGGTGTTTGGTCTTTATACCAAGAAGGAACTTATGCTCCTGCAGACGGTGCTAATCGTTGGATGCAAGGGGTATCTATGGATGATAACGGAAGTATAGCATTAGCATATTGTGTTTCTGCTTCTACTGCCGCCTCGCCAACACAAGGCGCATTGGCAAATATTTCTCCTAGCTTGCGTTATACCGGTCGTTTAGCCACCGACCCATTGGGAACAATGTCGTTTGCCGAAACAACAGCAATTACGGGATCTGGAGCTTCAACAGGTTGTGGTAACCGTTTTGGCGACTATGCTCAGGTTGCATTGGATCCTGACGGACAAACATTTTGGTATACAGGCTGTTATGTTGTTAGTGCAATTAGAACACGTGTGTATTCTTTCAAGTTGCCAATAGTTCCATTAGGTGTTGCTGATGCTTCAAGCCAACCAACATTCACCTCTTTCCAGTCAGAAAGCATGCTTAATTTAACTGCTTCTTTCTTGCCTTCGAATGATGAAATGGTTGTTGATTTATTTGATGTAACAGGAAAACAAATTAATGGTAAAAAAATAACTCCTTCGGGAAATGCTTTTCAAGCTACTATCAATGTTTCCGGTTTAGCTACCGGAACATATTTGGTAAGAGTTGGAAATCCAACCTTCCAAAGAGTTGTAAAAGTATTTGTAAAATAAAACATTAAACAGCTTATAAAGCACTCGTGCAGGGTCATTCCAAATGTGGAATGGGATTTGCACGAGTGCTTTTTTATAAAACATAATCCTTCGTAAAAAGGAAAATTAAACACATAGTAATCATTCTTTTTCAAAATTAAAACGCTGTATTTTAAAAATTTAGAACTAAAAAACATCCTATGAAAACCATTCTATTTATTCTATCTCTAGCTGTTTCAATTTGTACTGCAACAAGTTGCAAAACAAAAAAAGCAGCAACAACTTCTTCAAGTTCTGCTTCTTCTTCCACAACAGTAAGTACAACAACTTCTACCGAAACAAATACTACTGCATCAGGAGAAAATCAAGGAGCAAATGTTGGAAAAGTTTCACATAAATATCGAACTAGTGGTTGCGAAACAGTAATTGTTTTTACTTCAGCCGAAGGGACAGAAATGACGCTTATTCCTAAAGACAAATTAAATAAAGATATTGATGTGGACGGACAAACAATTAAATTTGATTACCACCCTTTAAGAATGCCTCAACCAGCGGGTTGTACAGTTGGTATTCCTGCCGAAATTACAAATATTACGAAATTAAAATAAGTCTAATAGCGAATGACTCGGGACTGGCTCTATTTTTTTATGATGATTATGATAAAAAATGATTTTAATGGTTTGAGCAATTATGATAAATTTTTATGTTTTATTCATAGGCAAATAAGGCTGTTTCTATGCTTAAGCCCGGACCAAATCCAATTGAAAAAATTAATTCCCCCTCTTTAGGCACTTGCATTAACTCGTTAAGTACAAATAAAATAGTTGGTGACGACATATTGCCATATTCATTCAAAATTTTGTAGGATGCTTTTGTATTTTCATCACTTAATTGCAATTTATTTTTTATTACATCTACAATCTTTTTCCCTCCTGGGTGAATCGCCCAATTGCTAATCCATTTAGGATCTATTTTGAATTTTTTTGATGCCATTACCAAAACCTCGTTCACCTCATCGCCAATCATATCTGGAATTTTTGCATCCAATATCATTTCAAAATTTGTGGGAGTAATGTTCCAGCCCATCAAATTTTTTCCTTTGTCTAAAAGCATTGAATAAAACCCTTTTAACACAATTCCTTTTTCATCGTAATCATCACCTGTTACAATTACTGCTGCAGCACCATCTCCGAAAATAGTATTCGACAATAAATTATCGTGATTGTTTTTTGGTTGAAAGTGCAATGTACACAACTCAACACAAACAATTAAAACTTTGGCATCTTTATCCGATTTTGTGATCATGTCGGCAATTTTCAATGCATGAAATGCCGCATTACATCCTAAAAAATTAACAGAAGTATGAAAAATGTCCTTCGGCAATTTAAACATTTCGATTATCTCACAAGACAATCCAGGTGCTGACATTCCCGTGCAAGAAACTGTGATTAAATGCGTAACTGTAAAATGTTGAAATGGCACTTTTATTTTTCGAAATGCACTATAAACTGCTTGAATAGCTAATCCAATTGCTTTTTCTTTATAAACATCTAATCTATCTTGTACGTTTGCAGTACTTGGACTACCATTAAAAAAAATGTGCTCGTGTTTACTTTTATCAAAATCAGGAATAACGGAATAGCGGGAGCTAATGCCACTATGACTAAACAAAACGCCTAGTTTACGCGAAGCTACATCGTTTCCATAAGCTGCTTGCATAAATTCCAAAATCGCAGGTTGTGCTGTGCGATGTTGTGGTACTACTGTTCCTATAGAGATAATTTTACCCATTCTTTATTTATTAGACCTTCTCAGCTTACACTTGGACTACGCTCAGTGTGACGTCCTATTCATGTCACTTCGAGCGGAGTCGAGACTTCGACATTTTGACCATCCGCTTGACAGACTCCTGCACGTGCGGGATCAGTCTGAGCGTAGTCGAAGACTAAAACCAACTATAATTATTATTCAATATTAATATTAAAAAATAACAATTCATGCAAGTAGAAGCCATTAAATTCATACTCATCGTGTTTTCAAAATTTGCATGTGTTTTATCTTTTCTAACTTTATTAAACCACATCAATAAACGAATGACAACAGGCAGCATTAATGTTAAAAATAAAAACAAAGCTGTAAGCTGGTCTTTTTTATCGAAATAATAATACAACAATCCTGTTGCTAGTCCAAACATAATAGATGAAAAAATAAATGTACCAATATATCCCAGCTTATAACTTATTGTTGTCACGCCATCTTTTTTATCTGCATCGTGCTGATAAATCTGCGTAAGCGGGTAAACACTCCCAATAAACAAACTAGATACAACCATACAAAGTAGGTTGTTGGTAGTAAAAAAGTTTTCAAGCAATGCATTAGAAACTCCAACGGATACCATGAGATAGGTGTATGCTCCCTGAAAAAGGAATACAGTTAAAAAACCAATCACCGCATATTTTTTTAATCGTAATTTTCGATAACTATATGCTCTAGAAATTAGAACATATCCTAAAACAAATAATGAAAAGTTAAACGATACAAAAAGTGCTAATGCTATTCCAAGAAAATCCATCAACATAGAAACAAAAAATAAATTTGTAGAAACTTTGGGTGGATTTTTTAGCCCTCCAATACTCGTTTCATCTTTATCTTGATAACTGTTATAACCGTTGCTGGAAGGATAAATTAATACATGTAAGATTAGAAAAGTTATAAAAGCATGTAATAAGTTTACATCTGAAGTCTGGCTCAATGCAAACAAAAACACAGGCATTAAATGATAAGAGAAGGGAATCCGCAAATGTTTGACGGTATCCTTATCAAACCAAGATATAATGTTTAAGTTGGGCATTAGTACAAATGTAAGTATTTAGAGTGGGAGTTAAATTAACACACAAAGATGGACTTCTTTAGAGTGAAAAAACTTACACAATTTCGGGGGAATGTTTATATAATTCACACATTTAAAATTGTGTAAATTATCCAAACAACAAGCTAAATACTTCTTCTATCTTTCCAACCATTGTAATTTTGATATGATGACTTTTTAGATCAAGTCCTTTTTTGTTGTACTTGGAAATAAAAATATGTTCGAATCCCAATTTCTCCGCTTCTGAAATTCTTTGATCAATTCTGTTCACAGGGCGAATTTCTCCACTCAATCCAACTTCACCGGCAAAACAAACTTTCGGAGAGATGGGCATGTCTTCGTTGCTTGAAAGAACAGCACACACTAATGCTAAGTCAATTCCGGGATCTTCCACTTTTATTCCACCAGCAATGTTTAAGAAAACATCTTTGACTCCCAATCTAAATCCGCATCGTTTTTCTAAAACAGCTAACAGCATCGATAATCTTCTCAAATCAAATCCTGTGGATGAACGTTGTGGTGTACCATATGCAGCACTACTTACCAAAGCCTGAGTTTCAATCAACATTGGTCGCATTCCTTCCATGGTTGCTGCAATGGCCACTCCGCTAACTAATTCTTCTCTTGCTGTAATTAATATTTCGGAGGGATTACTTACTTCTCGCAAACCACTTCCTTGCATTTCGTAAATTCCCAATTCGTTGGTTGAACCAAAACGATTTTTTGCTGTTCTCAATAAACGATAAACATGATTTCTGTCTCCTTCGAATTGTAAAACAGTATCTACCATATGCTCTAGAACTTTTGGTCCTGCCAGACTTCCATCTTTAGTAATGTGTCCGATTAAAAAAACAGGTGTTCCGCTTTCTTTCGCATAACGCAACAGCTCTGCAGTACATTCACGAATTTGTGAAACACTTCCTGGCGATGATTCGATATGAGCAGAATGTAATGTTTGAATAGAATCGATGATGACAAAATTTGGTTCTAATTGTTCGATTTGCTTGAAAATATTTTGTGTAGATGTTTCTGTTAAAATATAACAGTTAGGATTTGCCATTCCAATTCTTTCGGCACGCATACGAATTTGTTGTTCGCTTTCTTCACCTGAAACATAAAGCGTTTTGAAAGACTTCATACCTGCCTGTCCGGCAGGCAGGTTAATGGCAACCTGCAACATCAAAGTCGATTTTCCAATTCCTGGTTCTCCACCAAATAGTGTTAATGAACCTGGAACTAATCCGCCACCAAGCACACGAGATAATTCTTTATCATAAATTTCTATGCGATGATGTTGCTCTAAATTAATCTCCGTTACAAGCTGCGGTTTTGCTGAACGCTGTGTGCTTGTGCGTGCTATTCCGGGTGTTTTAGCATCGTCTCCTTTTGATACAACTTCTTCCACATAAGTATTCCACTCATTACAAGAAGGACATTTACCGATCCACCTTGCAGATTGTGCTCCGCAATTTTGACAGAAGAAAGATGTTTTAGTTTTAGCCATACCTCACCCCGGCCCTCTCCAAAGGAGAGGGTTACGTTCTAAATTTTAATTCGTTTAAATTTCAACATTCATTTTGCTTTGACTTAAGGTTTCAAATTGAAACCTTAGAGAAGTCGTTTTTGATATCACAATTTGTGACATCAAAATATTATTATGCTGTTTTTATTTTTTGTTCAATTGCTGTTGTAGAATATCCTTCTAAAAATGCTATCGTCTTCACTTCTCCTTTTTTCGCTTTCACAATATCAGAACCGACAATATATTTCTTGCTTTCTTTGTTTGTTTCGTTTGCATCGTAATCAGCCCCTTTTACTAATACTTCAGGGCTTACAAATTTTATCAACTCTAAAGGGGTGTCTTCATCAAAAATAATCACTCCGCTTACAAAATGTAAAGAAGCTAAAATCAATGCGCGACTTTGTTCATCTTGTAAAGGACGAGAATTACTTTTTCCTAATCGCTTTACAGATGCATCACTGTTTATTCCTACAATCAATCGTTCTCCTAAATCACTTGCTTTTGCTAAATAATCAATATGTCCTCGATGAAGAATATCAAAACATCCATTTGTAAAAACAATTTTATCGCCTTTGAATCGCCATACGATTAATGGTTTTAATAATGTTTCCTGAGTGAAGATTTTTGGTTGAATAGTTTCTAGTGCAGGATGTTTGTGTGTATATGGGACCATGAATGAGTTATAGGTGATGGGTTATAATTGATTAGACATTAGTAATAAAATTATAAGTGTTTGGTAAAAATAGGGATTTTATTCCTCAGACTTTGCCACCTTATTTAGCAATGCTAAAAGCACCAATGAGATAAGGCCAAGCAATAAGATGAGAGCAAATTGAGCTGTCCAAACAGCCCAAGCAAATGCATTAGCAGAGTCATCACTTACTAAATAAACAGTGGTAAGTATAGTTATAACAATAAATTGATATGCTCCTGTTCCACCTGGAGTTGCTATTACTCCAAGACTTCCAAACACTACTATTACAACTGCAACTAAAAAAGAAAGATGTGATGTTCCTTCAAATGCGAAAAAACAAGTGTAAACAACAACAATGTACATTAACCAAATTAAGATGGTGTGTGCAATAAACAAAATTGGCTTGTCTACATTTTTAACGCTTATTAATCCTTCCCACAATCCTTTAACAAATCCCATTGCTTTTCCCGAAATAAGTGCTTGAATTTTTTTTCGTAAATAAAAACAGGCTGTAACAATAATCAATAAAAAAATTCCAGAGATAATTACAAATAACTGTTTTTGCATCAAGGAATCAAGCAAAGATGAAAATGGATCAAAAATAAATCTGTTTGCAATACCAACTATTCTATCGAATTCAATTCCAAGTGTTATAAAAAAAAGAATGATTAAACAAATCATATCCAAAGCTCTTTCAGCAACTACACTTCCAAAACCGACAGTAAATGGAACTTTTTCATATTTAGTAAGCAATCCACAACGTGTTACTTCTCCCATTCTATAAACTGCGAAATTAACTAGGTAGCCAACCATTACGGCAAAAAAAGTATTTGATGTTTTAGGATAATAACCCAAAGGATTGAGTAATAATTTCCAGCGAAGAGCTCTAAAATAATGACTTAATAAACTTGCTATAAGAGAAATTCCGATCCAAAAATAATTGGCGTGAAGAATTGAATCAATAATATTATTCCTTTCCTCTTCCGTTTTATTATGTACAGCCAGCCAAACTAATAAAATGCCCAATCCTAAAAAGAACAGGATTTTTAATATGTTGAGCATTTGTTTTTTCAAAATACTATCTTAAAGAATTTGTCTTTGTGTCCGGAAAAATAACGGTAGGCTTGTATTTTTTTGCATCTTCAAAGTCCATCAAGGCATAAGAAATAATAATTACTTCATGCCCTACCTTTACCTTCAGGGAAGCTGGCCCATTCAAACAGATAACTCCAGAACCTCTTTCGCCTTTTATAACGTAAGTTGTAAATCGTTCTCCATTATTATAATTAAAGATGTCTACCTTTTCGTTTTCGATAAGATTAGCGGCTTCCATTAAATTTTCGTCAATCGTAACCGAACCGATATAATCCAAGTCGGCTTGTGTAACGCTTACCCGATGTATTTTTGATTTTAAAACTTCTATTTGCATAACGGGAGCAAAACTAAATAAATAAATTTGATTGTTAGGTAGGTTTTTAGACGGATTGATGATTTTCTGTTACAAACATTTGTCTCCTCTAAAACATTTTCATAATTAAGTGGAGTATCGCTTCATCTATCCTTCTTCTTTCTTTTGATTCTCCAAAAGAAAGCGGCAAATACCTGGCAGGTATTTGAGCGGGACTGTGTGATGGCAAGAAAAAGCGACCACCCATCGTCTCCGCTCAGGCAATGTCGTTTTTTAAGGATTATTAACCGTAATTATAGGTCGCTCCTCTGGAGCTAGATTGTATTCTCAATCTCTAAATTCTACAAACAGGTTGCTCCT
>JAYVZC010000468.1:0-2666 GCA_043783695.1 Bacteroidota bacterium | reverse complement strand
TTTACAAGACAACTTTGAAAGAGGCGAAAAAAATACTTGGCAAACCTGACAGTACTAAAACATACGACAGAACTGAAATCGGGAAGTCGATACAAATTGACTACCTGAAGACAAAAGCGACTTGTGTTTTTGACTATAATTCTAAGTTGCTCAGATCAATTGTGCTTGACAGTGGAACAAATATAACTCTCAAGAATATTATAAAAATTGGTTCATCAGACAGTACATTAGTTTTAAAGACTTTCGGAAAACCAGACGAGCATGTTTCTGACATACTTTATGACGGAAGCGTAAATGGCAAGGCTTTTTTTATTTACTATTATAACAATTACAGCAATTATCAATTGATGATTTTTTTTAATGAATATGGAATTTCAGATCAAGTGGTTTTCCTTGGACATAGGGAAGATATATCTCCTCAGACAATGTGCAGCATTGACAGTGTTAGTTTTAGTTCTTGCTCATGTGACAGTTTGAAAGTAATCTCCCCTAAAGTTGAAAGAAAAATAAATGAGCAGACTAAATTTGACGGAGAAGGAACTTGTTGGACAACTAATTTGTATGACAAAGACAAAAAAGTTTCTAAGTGCGGATTATTTCATAATTACAAACTCGCTTACGGACTAAATTTTATTTATGACGTTTCGGGAAAACTTATGGAGATTGAAAAGTATTACAACGGGAAGAAAATTGGCAGTTGCAAAGCAGAATAAAATACTACCGCTAACATTACCTCCTATGTAAAGCAGTTCACCGAGAACTCAAAAGTAATATTTTAATTTCAATTATTTCATTTGTTGTTATTGTTGTTGTGTTGGAATGTGAAAAACTTGGCGCAGGATTGCGCGTTTGAAAGTTTTACACATTTCAATGCAACGGATATAAATCATTAAGCTCAGTCTCCTATGTGTAGTCTACATCTAGTGTAGCTACCAGCACCTGTGTGGTTTTACCGATTTTGATTAAAAACAGCTACCCGCTAAGCGATGTGACATTCAATTTACGAATTCACCGGTAATGTTTTGTAGTCTGTTTTCAGTTTTTATTTGAGCACTAATGATGGTTAATAATTTTTTTAATAATATATATAAAAGCAGCTACTCGCTAAGCGATGTGATATCATCCTTTTGGATTGATTCACTGGTGCTGTTTTGTAGTCTGCTTTTTTGTTTTTCTATCGCATAATTTATTTTGTAAGGTGTTTCTGTTTTAATTACTGATAACATTCTATTTAAAAGTTTTCTTGCAATTTTTACAATAATGCTCTTCGGATTTTTGCCAACATGTTTTCTATAATAGGCTTGCATCTCAGGATCTAAACGGAATGCCACCCAAGCACTTTCAATAATATAACTTCTCAGCAATCCCCTGCACCGTGGTGTTACTCCCTGCATTTTTTCTGTTCCTCCCGAATTACGAATATTGGGAATCATTCCAATGTAAGATGCGAATTGTGTTTCTGAATTAAATCTTCTTAAATCACCAACTTCTGCAAGTATAGCTGATGCTAAATATCCGCCTATGCCCGGAATGCTCTTCAAAAGATAATAATCCTTTTTATGATGTTTCCTGCAATAAGAACGAAGTTCGTTTGCCAGTTGTAAATATTCCTGATGAGTTACTTCAAGCATTCGTAATTTACTTGCCATACATATTTTACCTGTTGGCTTTGCCCACTTTATTTTTTCTATCCATTCAATAAACGCTTTGCTCCAATTCGGATTATCATACTCTTTTGGAATTTCTATTCCATGATAAAGCAATAAAGATTTTATGCTTAACTTAGTATGACGAAGATGTTTTGATGTTTCCGCACGTTGACGAACCAGGCTTTTTAAAAGATCCTGAGATTCATCCGGAATGTAAATGCCTCTTAATTGACCTGCATGTAATTGCTTTGCTAGATTCCGACAATCTATCTTATCTGTCTTCTGATAATTTTGTTTGTCCATTCGAGGAACATCTGCCGGGTTCACAACCAGCACATTCCATCCTAAATTCATAAAGTAACGGCTTGCACTAAATCCGCAACAGCCAGCTTCATAGGTTAAGGATACCTCATGGTTCTGAAAATTTTTTTCTACATAATCATAAAGTTTATCACAATCCGGAGGAATTGTTAATGTTTTATGATCACTGATGTCGGTACGTAAATGTACCGACCAACTTTTTTTGTGAATGTCCATTCCAATGTATAACTTTGGTTGGGCAGTAGGTTGTGTTTCCATATCAATCATTTTTTGGTAGACATTAAAGTTAAATTTTTTGTACTACATTATTGGTGGAGCTCAGCTTACTGCTCTGCTTTTACATAGGTGCTTTGCGAATATGCTGGAGTTTGTGCAAGCTGCAACTTTATTTTTTCAGCGGTATAAATTTATTTTTAAAAAGTTGCAATAAAGTTCAGTACATTTAATAAAGGTTTTCGGTTAAGACAGTTTTGTGCAAGTAAAACCAGCACATCGCAATAGCCGCGAAACGTTACCTGCAATGCCTCATGAGAATAGCTTTAATAATATTCCTTTCATCGACAATTGGTCAATTATTTGGTCAGACAAATACCTATAAGGAAACGAAGCTACGTCAGACCAAACACTCATGCTTTATTGACTCTATAAGTTATATTGATCAATCTTTTTCAACCAGAAATTTATTATTAATATTTA
>JAYVZC010000467.1:0-6364 GCA_043783695.1 Bacteroidota bacterium | reverse complement strand
CTGATCAAAGTACTCTTTTCTTTACATCCAGAAGAAAAGAATCTATGGGTGTTCAGAAAGATGGCGAAGGAAATAATATGGAAGACATTTATATGTCTAAAAAAACAAAAACAGGTTGGTCCAAAGCACTAAATGTGGGAGCACCTATTAATACAGAGTGGCACGAAGCTACGGTAGGAATATCTCCCGATGGACAAACCATCTTAATTTATAAAGATGATATGGGTGATGGCAATATCTATAGTACTTCCTTAGATGGAGATATTTGGAGCAGTCCAATTAAACTTAATGAAAATATTAATTCTAAATATTGGGAACCTAGCGCATTTATTTCAGCTGATGGAAATACGCTTTATTTTACTAGCAATAAACCGGGAGGTTATGGCGGAAGAGATTTATATACCAGCAAAAAAACAATTGAAGGTGATTGGGAAAAAGCAATTAATATGGGTCAAAACATAAATACACCCTATGATGAAGATGCTCCATTCATTCACCCTGACGGTGTTACATTTTCCTTTAGTTCGAATGGACATAAAACGATGGGGGGCTTTGATATTTTCACCAGTCTTTCAGACAATGGGAACTGGTCGGAACCTGTTAATGTTGGTTATCCAGTTAATACAACGGACGATGATATTTTTTATGTTGTTAGCCCCGACAATAGAGTTGCTTATTTTTCATCTTTCCGCGATGGAGGATTTGGAGAAAAAGATAATTACATGGTAACATTTCTTGATCGGAAAGAAACTCCTTTAACCTTGTTAAAAGGAACAGTAAATGATGAATCAGGCATACCCGCAAAAAAAGTAAATATCACAGTTGCCGACAATGAAACCGGACAAATAGTCGGAGTTTATCATACAAACAGTAAAACGGGTGAATTTCTTTTTATTCTTACACCAGGCAAAAATTATAATATCACATATCAAGCAGAAGGACATCTGTTCTATTCTGAAAATATGGAAATACCAAAAAAATCAAACTATTACGAAATAAAAAGAGCAGTTACTCTGAATCCAATTATTGTTGGATCCAAAATTATTCTTAACAATATTTTCTTTGATTTTGACAAAGCAACTTTGCGTGATCTTTCAAACGTTGAATTGAAAAATCTTGTACAACTTCTAAAAGGAAACCCGAATCTGAAAGTAGAAATTTCCGGACACACCGACAGTAAAGGTAGTGATGCATACAACCAAAAACTCTCAGAAGAGCGTGCCCGGGCAGTGGTAACTAACTTAACAACAAATGGCATCAGTGCTGAACGAATGAAAGCAAAAGGATACGGAAAAACTAAGCCGGTATCTCCCAACAAAAATAAAAATGGAAGTGATAATCCTGAAGGAAGACAATTAAACCGAAGAGTTGAATTGACAATTACTGAAATTAAATAGACTGCCGAACAAAAAGAGTCCATTATTTGCAATACCAGATATAGGTGTGAATAATGTAACTTATTAAAAAAGTTGTATAACACTTTTAAAAGCATAGATACCCACCTTTGTAATATCAGAAGCAACTAATAAATATCGGTTATCGCTCTCATATATTTTTACAAATAACAACAAACACAATGAAGATTCCAAAAATAGTTAAGCCTTTCAAAGCTATGAGTGAAACAGCAAAAACGGATGAGCCTATATCCCATAAACAGTCGTATGGATATGCTCGAAGTTTGATTGAAGCTAGTTTGGATCCATTAGTTACAATTAATACCGAAGGTAAAATCACAGATATGAATGAGGCATTAGCTAACATTACCGGAATTGCCCGTAAAAAATTAACAGGAACCGATTTTTTTGATTATTTCACTGAACCACAAAAGGCGCGTGAAGTTTATCAAGAAGTTTTTGCCAAAGGATCTGTTGCAAATTCTCCTCTTACACTCCGACATAAAGATGGCAAACTAACGGATGTATTATTCAATGGTTCTGTTTATAAAGATGATAAAGGGAATGTTCTTGGGGTTGTGATTGTTGCCAGAGATGTTTCGGAACAAAAATGGGCTATAGAACTGCGAATTGCAAATAAAGAGCTTGCCTTCCAAAATAATGAGAAAGAAAAACGTGCTGCCGAGTTAAGTATCGCAAATAAAGAACTTGCTTTTCAAAACGATGAAAAAGAAAAACGTGCAGAAGAATTAATTGTAGCAAATAAGGAACTTATTTTTCAAAACGATGAAAAAGAAAAACGTGCAGCTGAATTAGTTGTAGCAAATAAAGAACTTGCTTTTCAAAACGTAGAAAAAGAAAAACGCGCAGCTGAATTAGATATTGCAAACAAAGAACTTGCTTTTCAGAATGAAGTAAAAGAAAAACGCGCAGCTGAATTAATTATTGCAAACGAAGAGCTTGCTTTTCAGAACGATGAGAAAGAGAAACGTGCAGCTGAATTATTTATCGCAAACAAAGAACTTGTATTTCAAACCGGAGAAAAAGAAAAACGTGCAGCAGAATTAGTCATCGCTGATATTGAATTAGATTTTCAAAACAAAGAGAAAGAAAAAAGGGAAGTTGCTAATAAAGAACTGGAAGCACTCAGCTACTCTGCAAAATTAGCTTCCCAATATTCACTTAGCCTTATTGAAGCAAGTCTTGATCCATTAGTTACCATTAGTACAGAGGGAAAAATTACGGATATGAATGAAGCGACAGTGAACATCACAGGAATGGAGCGTGAAAAATTAATTGGTTCCGATTTCTTCAATTATTTTACTGAACCTCAAAAGGCTCGTGAAGTTTATCAGGAAGTTTTTGCGAAAGGTTCCGTTGCAGATTCACCGCTTACACTTCGTCATAAGGACGGAAAATTAACGGATGTACTATTTAACGGCTCAGTTTATAAAGATGATAGAGGAAATGTATTGGGAGTCGTAATTGTAGCAAGAGATGTTACGGAGCAAAAACAGTTAGCTGAAAGAGAAATTGCGGGACGAGAAAAAGAGTTAATGAGAATAGAAGAATTAGAACGTTTCAGAAAACTAACAGTTGGACGGGAATTGAAAATGATAGAATTGAAAAAAGAAATTGAAGAGTTAAAATCCAAAATTTGAATAGAATGACAACTCCTTCGCAAAATAAATGTATAGATTGTTATCGGGAAATATCTGATGCAGTAAAAATTAACCAAGACTGTTCAAATAATGAGGATTTTATTTCTGTTCGTAGAACTCCTTACTCGGAAGAGAAGCTTGATTTATTGAACACAGAAAAAGCATTGTTGAATATTTTAGATGATTATTCGGAAGAAAAACATCATTCAGAAGACACTCAAAGAGCATTGTTAAATATACTAGACGACTACAGCGAAGAAAAAGTGAACATGGAAAATACTCAAAGAGCAGTTCTAAATATTCTCGAAGATTACAGTGAAGCAAAGGAAAAGGCAGAAGAGGCAACAAAATTAAAAGAAGCATTTCTGGCAAACATGAGTCATGAAATTCGCACTCCCATGAATGCCATAATTGGTTTTTCCGATATACTATTCAAAGGAAAATTAGAAGCAAAAGAAAAAGAATATGTAAGGACAATAAAATCAGCCGGAGAAAATCTATTAACAATTATCAATGACATCCTTGATATTTCAAAAATCGAAGCAGGGATGATGACTTTTGAAGAGCACATATTTAGTGTAAAAGAAATTTTTAAATCACTAAATATTATGTTAATGGGAAAAGCAAAAGAAAAGAACCTTAATCTGCTATTTAGTTATGATGATGATGTTCCAGACAATTTGCTTGGCGATCCAACCAGACTTACTCAAATAATTATAAATCTAACGGGCAATGCAATAAAATTCACACAAAAAGGAAGTATAAATGTACATGCGAAAGTTCGTAAAAATAATTGTGATAATTCCAACAATAATCCAGATGAAAATATATTTGTAGAATTTTCTATAAAAGACACCGGCATAGGAATACCCGAGGATAAACTTAAACAAATTTTTGAGCGATTCAGGCAAGCAGAATCCCATACAACAAGAAAATATGGAGGTACGGGACTTGGCTTAAGCATAGCAAAACAGCTTGTTGAACTTCAAGGGGGTATTTTGTCAGTTAAAAGCGAATTCAAAGTAGGTTCTGCATTTTTCTTTTGCATTCCCTATAAAAAATCAACAGAAAAATTGCAACTAGTGGAAAATACGGGGAAAAAGTATAATGTGGCTGAAATAAGCAAATTAAATATACTATTAGTGGAAGACAATCAGCTCAATATAATATTAATTAAGAGTCTATTTTCTGAATTTAAGTTAAAATTACAAATTGCGGAAAATGGAAGTGAAGGGATCGAAAGATTAAAAGAAAATAAATTTGACATTATCCTAATGGACATGGAAATGCCGGTAATGAATGGATATGAAGCAGCAGGTATAATAAGACAGGAATTAAAAAACAATATTCCAATTATAGCAATGACAGCCAATGCAATGGCTGGTGAGAAAGAAAGATGTTTGAGCTTGGGGATGAACGATTATATTTCAAAACCAATAAATGCAAATCTGCTTTTTGAAAAAATATATGACTTAACAATTAATACTAAAAAGAATGTTTAAAAATGGATCGGAAAATGGCATCGCAAAAGATGGGCATTTCACAGAAAATGTATGTGACCTAAAATATCTGACAGAAATGATGAGCTGGAAAAACCATTTAATCAAAGGTGTCATGGATACATTTCTAAAACAAATCCCCGAAGAACTCGCTTCAATTGAAGATGCAATAAAAAGAACAGATTATCCGGTAATTAAAAGTTTTTCTCATACAATGAAGTCTTCTGTTTCAATAATGGGCATTTCTATCCTTGCCCCCATTTTACAAGAAATGCAAAACTTGGGAAATTTAGGAACTAATATTGAAAGAATAAAAGAATTAAATGAGCAGCTTAAATTAATTTGTAAACGGGCTCTTGAAGAAATAGAAATACAGAAACAAAATTATGCTTAGGAATTTAAAAATTTAAAGATGAATTTATTTGCAAGTTTTTTCAAAAAAGTTATGCCGGACAAAAGAAATATTTTTATTGTTGAAGACAATGAAGTTTATGCAAAATCGCTACAAACATTCATACAAAATCGTTTTCCAAACATTAAAGAGATTAAAATATTTCGAATTGGAGAAATGTGTCTTTTGGAACTCCATCGAAACCCGACTATAGTCATAATGGATTATTTTTTAAACTCTAAATATTTAGCAGCACACAATGGACTGGAAATAATAAAACGCATCAAAGATGTGAAACCCAAAACAGAAATCATAGTATTAAGTGAGCAAAACAATTTCAATGTAGTTACAGAGGCAATTAATCTATATGATTGTATGTATGTTCAAAAAGATAAGTTGGCATTTAACAATATTGAAAGGTATATAAAAGAAATATTAAATCGTGAGCCAGATCTTATTTTTAATTAAAAAATTTAAATAACATACTAAAAAACATAAACAATTTTAAAACAATCAATTCAAATAACTAAAAATAATAAATCATGAGCATAAATAATGAAGTAAATATTTTTATTGTAGAAGACAATAATGTATTCCGAATGGCATTAAAAGCTGACATAGAAAGCACTTTTACAGAAATGAAAATCAACACCCATTTATTTGAAACAGGGGAAGCTTGTATGGAAAAATTTAAAGAAGTAAAGCCTCAAGTGGTTATTTTGGATTATAACCTAAATAGCAAATTTCCAAATGCCGCAGATGGCATAAAGGTTTTGGATTGGATCAAAAAGGTAAATCGTGAAACGAATGTAATTATGCTGAGCAGTGAAGATAACATTGAAATTGCTTTGAAATCATTTCATCATGGAGCTTCAGACTATGTGGTTAAAAGCGAGACTAAATTCAGAAAAATCAACTATTCTCTATTGAATCTCTTTAAAATGATAGCGGCAAAAGGTGATGCAAAAAAATACAAAAACATGGCTGTAATGCTATCTCTGTTCATTACTTTAATGGTTGGTGGAATGATCGCAATTCAATTTTTAGAGCCGACACTGCTAAAATAAAAACGTGCTATTTACAAATACTTAATTAAAATACATACGCTTATTAGCTAATCGACAATAAGTGATGAGGTTAAAATTATGAACGCTAAAAAACAAATTAACATCTTTATTGTAGATGACAATAAAATTTTCACAATGGCATTAAAAGCATCAATAGAAAATGCTTTTGAGGACAGATTAATTAACATTTCTGCTTTTGAAACTGGGGAGCAATGTATGGAAACATTTATGGAAGTAAAACCTGAATTAGTTGTTTTGGATTATCACCTCAATAGCAAATCACCAGATGCAGCTGACGGAATAGCTGTTTTAAACAAAATAAAAAAAAATAATATTAACACCAGCGTTATTA
>JAYVZC010000466.1:0-6368 GCA_043783695.1 Bacteroidota bacterium | reverse complement strand
CAGCATCACAAGCTGATTGCCCGGCTGGGCGAGTACCATCACCTAACCAAAAATCGGGATAATCACCTGCGTAAGGATCATAAACACCATTACCATTGGCATCGTAATAAGGAGCCATCGGTTGACCTTCCGGTCCAATTGAAGGCCAATTTAAAATCACATCCATTCCGGCTGCCGGAGTTGGGTTAGGACCTACACTACCAGCATTGAACCAGTTGATGTATTTTTGCACATCATCTTTGTCGATCTTGAAAAATTTATCCCAAGTTAAACAAGTTGCTGCATCAGTGACAGCAGTTGAACTTAAAGGACCAGGCCAATAATCGTTCCCTGTTTGGCGATAAGTCATAGCAGCAACTTTTAAAGTACTACTTGCATCAATACCACCAATCCAAAGAGAACCGGCAAACATTGAAGTAGGACCATTTTTACCGCGAGCTGGTTTTGGAACCAAATATTTCCCATCGGATAAATCCCACCACATATCACCACCGGTTAATAGGGTAGCTCTAACATTATTAATATCCAAATCTTCTTTAGCTGCAGCCGGAGCACACAATGCCATTACAGATTTAGTTTGACTTTGGGATGTTGCAATTCGTGCCCCTATATTTTCTCTTGCTTGTACAGCATAAGAAAATGTAAATACACTTGCAGTGACGATTAATTTGAAACGATTCTTCATATTGTAATTATTAAGTAGCAATTAAAATTCTTTATTCTTATTTAATAAATATTAAAAATCTAGTAATAAACCGATACGAATTACTCGTGGACGGCTATAATTGTTTGGGTTATTATTTTTAATTGAATATAAATCTCTGAATGAATTAGGGTCATTTTGACTTGAAATAGTTGTTTGAGCTCCCGCAGAACTTAGATATCCATCATCGTTGGGATTTCCTGTAGCTTTATATACTGCTAAAATATTTTTTGTATTGAACACATTTAACACTTGTAAATAAATATTCAAATTCGCTTTTTTCTTTTCTTCCCCTTCTTTTTTACCACCCCAAGTTAATTCTACATTTTTATCTACACGTAAATCCATCTTGTAAGACCATGGTAGGTTAGAACCATTTATTTGTCCGTCAAGTGCTGCGTTTCCGCCACCAATACCAAACTGACCTTCATGCGTAATGTTAGCTTGTTTACTATATGGAGTACCGGAACCAGCCCTAAATACTATGTTTGCTCCAACATCTTCCAAAACATTAATTGATTTTTCGGTGTCAGAACCTTTCTTTAATTTTAAGCGAGGACCGTGGTAATCTGTTCCAACACCAAAACGGTAATCAATGTTTAACGTAACGGTATGACGTTGGTCATAATCCAAAGGGTGGTTTGTTCTCAAATTTGGAACACCGGAAGCAACCAAATTCAGTCCATCCGTTGTGCTAGATCCAGTACCATCAGCAAATTGCAAAGTATAGTTTGCTGTTAAAGATACGCCTGTTGCAGTTCTTCTTAAATCGTAAACGATAGATAAACCTTTTACTGTTCCGAAATCTACGTTTGAGTATGAGTTATAAGAAGTAGGATAAGCTTGAACAACCCTTGTTGTTTGAATCATATCTTTTAATTCGCGGTAGAACAATGACAAGTGAAGAGATGAGTTTTTCTTCTCATTTAATACCTGTTGGTAGCCTAATTCATAATCCGTTGTTTTTTCCGATTTCAAATCCGGATTATTTGCATATCCACCTTGACTATTCACGATATCCATATAATCCTTTGGATTTAATCTGTTAATTGAATTGCCATAGATATCTGTTGGTGGACGTTGAGTTAACACATCGTAGTGGGCATAAAAATTAGCCACATCGGAAATAGGGAATGAAAATGCAATACGAGGCATTACATTTACTTGAGGAGTATAATCTTTAAACACTTTAGATGAAAGAGTTTTATCACCGGGAGTAACTAAATAAGGTTGTACCTGACCGGCACCCTGTCCTAATGCAGCACTTGGATCATTTATTTCAACACCTGCAGCATTGTACCAAGTATCACCATTGCGGTAACCAACTACTGAATTCACACTAGGATTGGCAGCATCTTCCACATATACTACATAATCATCACCAATGTTAGAAGGGCGATTTGGAATACTTAATTCTCCGGCAGTTCTTGCTTCATACAATAAGTATTTATCTTTCAACACTTTTTGATTGGCATCAAAACGATCGATACGAACACCAACATTGAATTTAATGTCTTTAAAATCAAATTTATCTTGAATATATCCTGCTATATAAATTGGACGATAAGCTCCAATATCACGAGTTAAATTTCCTTTTGAATCTGTTTTTGTAAAAAAATCATCCAAGCTAGGGTTCCCCTTTGTTTTTTTACCGGTATGATCATAGCCAAAATAGCTTACAGCACCAGTACCACCAATGTTTAATAAGTCATCGGCACTAAACATATCCAAACTGTACATGCTTTTATCGTAAGAATCAACATCTAACCAATCCAAGCCATTTACATCGTAACCCAAAGCTTTTCTCAAACTCTTATCAAATTGTGTTTGAGTACCATCATTTAAACGGTTGAAATCGTAATAAGCATAAGGACTAACTGTTCCATCAGGAAGATAATGAACATCTGTATTTAAAGTTGCACTATTTATATTTTTATCATCTAAATTCTGAATGTGAAAATTCGCCAATTGTCGCATTCTTTCCCATAAATTAATAGGGTTTAAGTTGTATTGACGCTCAACGCGTTGTTCATATTCAAATCCTAATTGAATGGCATGTCTTTTTATATCAGCAGAGAAGTTTGCAAACACACGAAATTGAGTTCTATCTTCTAATAAATAACCGTTGTATTGACGACCGGTATTGTACCAAGCCGAATAAACGTTTCTTGGTCTATCGCCATTTGCTAATCCCAATCCGGTTTGAACATCAAAAAGGTTCACTACATTTTGTGCTCCAAAAAAATCGTAGAACTGAGTAGTATAAGGAGTGCCTGTTGGATTTACATCACCGGGAGTAAACGCAAGGCTAACATCTCTGTAGCCATTCATGAAAAATCCACTTACAGTATCTTTCACTCCATCACCATCCACATCATAAATGTCTCTAGTATCAGTAGTATATGATTTTTGCTTTGTTTGAGTAAATTTACCAATGTAACCATAATCAAAGAACTTGTCTTTATGGTTATCATCTTCTGTTTTTTTAGTTGTTTTTTCGTAACCTGCTTGTAAAGTAAAATAGGCATTTTTAATTACGGAGGAAGATTTTTCTTCTTCTTTGGAAGTAGCATTATTAAACTTCTGAGTTAGTTTACCATAAACCCTCCATGTATTTTTAGTTACTTGTGCATTATTGGATGGATTAAACAATGCATAATTATAAGTAAAATCTTGATATTTATTATAGTCAACCGAACCACCTAATGTAATACTCATATTAGTACTTGGTTGGTATTGAACTTTGCCTGTTAAACTTAAAGATTTAGAAGCTACATTATTTCTTGCTTTAATTTTCTGTAAATCGTCCATTCTAACATATTCAGAATTTAAGACATAACCAGTTCCTCCTATTGGAGAAGGGCGAAGAGGCGCTTGTTCTAATGCAGCTAATTTTTCAGGTTTAATTTGATAGAATCCATTTGCAGATGGGTCCGGATCTTTTTCCGAAACGGCTTGTCCAGATAAACTAAAGCCTAAAACAGATTTATTAACATTATTAGAAGAATCTTTTTTCAATAATAAAGGACCATTTAATGAAAACCCTACGAAATTATATCCATAAGCATCCAATCCTCTGCTTCTTCCATTTTTTTCACCAAGACCAGAAGAAATTACTTCAATACCTCCGGTGTATTTACTAGCGGGGCCTCTAGTTGTGATTGCAATAATACCACCAGTAGCATCACCATATTCGGCAGGAGTACCACCAGTAATAGAAGTTACTTGCTCAACACCACCTTGAGGAACACCAGCACTACCAATTACTTTTTGTCCATCTATATAATAAGCAGTACCATTTGAACGAGCACCTCTAATATTTAATTCTCCACCTTCATCTTTTTGGTAAACACCCGCTGTTGTAGCCGCAACAGAGTTGATATTTTTGGAAGCCATGTTCTGATACTCTTCACGAGTTACAGTTCCACCTGATTTTGTATCCGGATCGATCAATGGCTCTAAGTATTGAATTACTTCAACAACCTCTAATTGTTGACCGGCATTCATTTCAATGTTTATATAAGCTGTTTTCCCTATGGCTACGTTTATATCTTTGATTTCAACACTTTGATAACCTACATACGTTGCTTTCACGGTATATCTACCAGGGTTTAATGGTTTAATTACCACCTCACCATCAATATTTGTGGTACCCACACCAGCTTGAATGCCACCCATATCAATAACTACGTTCGCAAACGGAATTGTTTCTTTATTTGCTTTATCGGTTAGTCTTACTTTAATAGCAGACTCGTTTTGTGCAACAGTCAGTACTACTGACACTAGAACAAAGGACAATGTGGTAAGTAATTTTCTTAGCATAATCTTAATATTTATTTAAAAATAATTTTCGTGCAAATTTAGAAGTGCGTAAATATATGAATAATTAATTTTCGCAAACAAATTTTTTTTAACATTTTTTTACAATTCAAAAGTCGCTGTATTAAATCGCTAAAAGGCAATAAAAACGAGCTATTAAAGTTTTTGTAAAAAACAAACTAAACAAAATTTTGATTGGCAAATTTACAATGTACTACTTGTAAATAAATAGGTGGGATGTTGTTTTAAGAACTAATTATATGCAATTATACAAATTTATTTAAAATAAGTTGCATTTTTTTGAAGATATTTTAAAAATAAGTGCAATTTCTTTAATGATGCCTATTTTTAAACCATCTCACTAGAAAGAATTCTCTTTTATTTTTTCTCATTTTTTCGCCTTTGCGTTTTTCTTTTCGCATTTCTTTTCGAGTTTGCTTTGTTTGTAGGCGTTTGTGATGTTTTTTTACTTCTTTTTTATGCAATTTTTCATCTTTCCGTTGCTGTTTCCACTTTGCTTTTGCAGCTTTTCTATGTGCCCGCGAAGTTGCAGGTGCTTTATCTTTGGCTTGATTCTGCGCAACAGAAGCCAAGGGCAATAAAAAAATAAGAAATACAGTTATAATTCGAGTGATAAATCGCATATCAACTATTTAGCATACAAATCTAATGATTAATTGTATTTTAATTTCTTTGATGTCCATAAATAAATAAACATTAAATTTGGTTATTGTTACAATCATGAAAAGAAAAACATTTTATACTTCAGTCTTATTATTAAGCACCCTTTTTGTTATTTTTTTTTATTCATGTAAAAAAGATAAAAACAATGGAGTGCCAATTGTTTCAGTAGATATATACTTATACACAACCAATCCCAGTTTTATTAATTTGAATGCAGTTGGCGGATGGGTTTATATCAATGGAGGCGTGAGAGGTATTTTGGTTTACAGAAAATCTATTTCCGAATTTATGGCTTACGACCGGAATTGCACTTATAACTCAAACGATGTTTGTGCAACTGTTTATGTTGATGCTACAAATATTATAGCAACAGATACTTGTTGTAATTCAAAGTTTTCTATTGTAGATGGAACTGTACTACAAGCACCTGCTGGCGTTCCACTCAAATCGTACAACACTACTTTTGATGGTAGTGTTTTGCATATCTATAATTATTAAGGCTTCTCACGCCTACCCATTCGACTACGCTCAGGGTGACGGAATAGACCTTTCGCCCATCTCCCCGTTCGATAGTGTTTGCTTCAACGCAGAATGCTCATGATGACGGATAATGTCGTTTAATTAAGAAATTAGAGGTCGCTCCTCTGGAGCTTTTAAATCTATATAATTCTTATTCCATAAACAGGTCGCCTCGCTGAGGCTTTATATCAGCTCCGTATGAGTGGCCTGTTTGTAAAAAAATGATGTGAAAATCAATTAGCTCCAGAGGAGCGACCTCTAGATAAGGCTCATAATCCTTAACTAAACGACATTGGGGTAACGAAATAGAATCCCAGATTGTCTGCTTCAAGGCAGAATACTCAGGATGACAAAGAATTAAAATAAAAAGCCTCTCAGAAATATTTCTGAGAGGCTTTTTAAATATTAAAATACCAATTGCTTAGTATCTGTATGCATCTGATTTAAATGGACCTTCAACAGCAACTCCAATATACGCTGCTTGCTCTGGGCTCAATACATCTAATTCGCAATTGATTTTAGCTAAGTGTAAACGAGCTACTTTTTCATCCAATTGTTTTGGCAAAGTATAAACTTTGTTTTCATACTTATCAGTATGTAACCATAATTCTAATTGCGCCAATGTTTGGTTGGTAAATGAATT
>JAYVZC010000465.1:0-6375 GCA_043783695.1 Bacteroidota bacterium | reverse complement strand
CAGCAGCATCCGCATCTGCTTTACGAACTTCGGGATGGTTTGCCAATCCTAAATAATTATTCAAACTCCAATTTAAACGCTCTTTTCCGCGAAAAATCATTCTTGGCTTAATATCTCCTTCTAACTTAGGAAATGTAAAATAGCCATGTGATTCCTTAGCGTGCATCCCTATTGGACCACGATTCGCTTTTATCTTTTCAAATAAATCTTTCATATTTTCGTTAGTGTTGTGATTTAATTTTTTTAGCAGAGCGAAATTAATGCTTTGAAGCCTATTTTCAAAGGGATTTTAATTAACAAATTGGGGTAGCTTAATAAATTACAATTATTGCGTTTGTTTAACCCAAAAATCTTATATTTGCAGTCCTTTTTATGCGGAATAAACAAATTTATATCACATTTTTAGTAGTTGCCGGACTAATACTAAGTTCTTGTAACAGCAAAGAGCGTGTTTACGACTCTTCCGGAACAACCAAGAAAAAACGTTTCGATGTTACTATTGGGAAGTTCAATAAGCTTGTGAAAAGTAGCGATATGGATGCTAAATATTTAGCTGCTGTAAAGTATTTTGAAAAGGAAGACTATACAAAAGCATTGACTCTTTTTGAAGAGTTGATGGGTGTTTACAGAGGACAAGCAAAAGGAGAAGAAGTTCATTATTATTATGCTTATTGCAGTTATAATTTAGAAGATTATATTGTTGCAGGATATCAGTTCAGAAATTTTGTTCGCAATTATCCTTCAAGTAAACATGCAGAAGAATGTGCTTATATGAATGCTTATTGTTTTTATTTAAATTCTCCGGAATACAGTTTAGATCAAATAGATACAAAGCTTGCAATTAAAGAGTTTCAACGATTTACTACTCAATATCCTCAAAGTATTCACATTCAAGATTGCAATGATTACTTGGATAGATTGAGAGGAAAGTTAGAGCAAAAATCTTATGAAAATTCAATGTTGTATTATAACATGAGTGATTATAAGGCTGCTGTGGTTGCTTTTGGGAATCATTTAAAAGATTTTCCGGGAACAAAGCATGATGAAGAATTGAATTATTTAATTATCCGTTCGTATTACCTATTGGCATTGAATAGTATTGAATCAAAAAAACAAGAACGTTTTAAAGCAGCGGCAGATCATTACATTAAATTTTTGGATACATTTCCCAAAAGTGAATACTTAAAACAAGCCGAAATGGTTTATACCAGTGCTTTAAAGAATTTAGAAAAGTATAACAAACCAACATCATAAATCAATTATCTAATGGACTATAAAAAAACAAACGCAGATTTAACAACTACCACTCGCGATCTTAGAAGTTTAGATGGTAAAACAGGTAATATCTACGAAAGTATTGCTATCATCTCTAAACGTGCTAACCAAATTAGTGCTGAAATGAAAGAAGAGTTGACAAACAAATTGGCTGAGTTTGCTTCAAACACAGATAATCTCGAAGAAATTTTTGAAAATCGCGAACAAATCGAAATTTCAAAATACTATGAGCGTTTACCAAAGCCTTCATTAATAGCTATTCAGGAGTTTTTTGATGACAAAATTTATCACCGCAACCCAATTGTTGTGGATGATACCAACAAGTAATACTTAATTAAAAATTGGCAGTTCGCTTTATCTTGTTTCGATATTCATTGGAATTAATAATAATGCGAACTGCTTTTTTTTGCACTTATGTTGAAAAATAAAAACATATTAATTGGAGTAACTGCTAGCATTGCTGCCTACAAATCAGCATTCTTGGTTCGTATACTGATTAAAGCGGGGGCAAACGTGAAAGTAATCATGACCGATGCATCCAAAGAGTTCATTACTCCTCTTACACTTTCTACTCTTTCAAAAAATCCTGTCTTAATAAACTTCACTAAAAACAAACAAGGTGAATGGAATAATCATGTGGCGCTTGGTCTGTGGGCCGATGCCTTTTTAATCGCTCCTGCTTCTGCAAATACACTAGCAAAAATGGCAACCGGTATTTGTGATAATCTATTATTAGCAAGTTATTTGTCGGCAAAATGCCCTGTATTTGTCGCTCCTGCAATGGATCTTGATATGTACAAACATAAAAGCACAACTGATAATTTAAAACGTTTGCAATCGTTTGGAAATAAAATTATTAATCCTGGAACGGGTGAATTAGCAAGCGGTTTATTTGGTGAAGGTCGTATGGCTGAGCCGGAGGAGATTGTATCCTTTTTGGAAAAAGAGCTTTCAAAAAATTTGCCATTCGCTAAAAAAAAAGCACTAGTAACAGCAGGTCCAACCTTTGAAGCCATTGACCCCGTTCGTTTTATTGGAAATCATTCAACCGGCAAAATGGGTTTTGCTATTGCTGAAGAATTAGCCAATCAAGGTGCTGATGTAACATTAGTTTGTGGTCCAAACGCGCTGAAAACAATCAACAAAAATATTGTTCGCATTGATGTTACTTCTGCAGAAGAGTTATACAAAGCATCTATAAAAGCATTTAAAAATGCTGATATCTCTATATTATCTGCTGCTGTCGCTGATTACAAGCCGGCAAAAGTTGCTTCTCAAAAAATAAAAAAATCAGAAGGAACAAAATCTATTGATTTGATTCCAACAAAAGATACTTTAGCTGAATTAGGAAAATTAAAAACGAAAAAGCAATTGCTCGTTGGTTTTGCCTTAGAAACAGAAAATGAAACTGCAAATGCTAAAGTTAAAATTAAAAAGAAAAATTTAGATTTAATCATCCTAAATTCTTTGAATGATAAAGGTGCCGGATTTAAAACCGACACAAATAAAATTACCATCATTGACAAGTACAATAAAATCACTAAATTTGAGTTAAAGAGCAAGGAAAATGTGGCAAAAGATATTCTAAAAACAATTCTAAATTTTAAATCTAAATAAGTGCGTAAGTTATTCATACTTCTTATTATTATTAGCTCATTCAAGACATCTTCTTCACAGGAATTAGACTGCAAAGTACAAGTTTTATCTAGTCAGATTGCCGGAACAGATAAGCGTGTTTTTGAATCGATGCAAAGAGCTATTTACGAGTTTATTAATACACGTAAATGGACCAACGAAACATTTAAAATTGAAGAGCGGATTGATTGTAGTATTTTAATAAACATTACTGAAAAAATTTCGGCAGATGAATTTAAAGGAACTTTGCAAATTCAGGCTCGTAGGCCAGTATTTAAAACATCATACAACACCGCACTTTTGAATTTCAACGACAATGATATTGTTTTTAAGTATATCGAAAATCAACCGTTTGAATTTATTGAAAATACTTACTCTTCCAACTTAACATCTATCATAGCTTTTTATTCCTATTTAGTATTAGGTATGGATTATGATTCATTTGCTTTGAACGGAGGAACAGCCTATCTACAAAAAGCGTTGGCTATAGTGAACAATGCACAAAGTTCGGGTTACCAAGGTTGGAAAGCTTTTGACAGCGACAAAAATAGATATTGGATAATAAACAATATGTTGGATGCAACTTTTACAAGTATGCGCGAAACGATGTACAATTATCATCGCAAAGGACTGGATATAATGGCAGATAATAAAGATGCCGGAAGAGCGGTTATTTTAGAAAGCTTGATAGAACTTAAAAAAGTACATCAAGTAAAACCATTGTCGTTTAGTATGCAAGTGTTTTTTATTGCAAAAGCAGATGAAATAGTTAATATTTTTTGTGGCGGTTTCCCTGATGAAAAAGCCAAAGTAACTACACTTCTGAATGAAATAGATCCGACCAATAGTAATAAGTACACTAAGATTCAGACTTGCCAATAGATTGCGAATTACGTCCTTCGACTACGCTCAGTGTGAAGGAGTGTTAATTTCTTTTCTTTTTTCCTTTCGAAACACCCTTTAAAAAACTTTAACTTAGCATCGCTATGCTTAAACAGTTATCCGTACAAAATTATGCCCTTATTGATAAACTCGAAGTGGAGTTTACTGATGGATTAACTATTATTACCGGTGAAACTGGTGCTGGTAAATCTATTTTATTAGGAGCCTTGGGATTGATTGCCGGTAGCAGAGCCGATACTCTGTCTTTGCAAGACAAAACAAAAAAATGTGTTGTAGAAGCAAGTTTTAATATCAAAGATTATTCATTAAAAGATTTCTTTATTTCTAATGAATTGGATTATGAAAACATAACTTCCATTCGCAGAGAAATAAATCCTGAAGGAAAATCCCGTGCATTCATAAACGATACACCTGTAACACTTAATCAGCTGAAGGAATTAGCAGAATATTTAATTGATATTCATTCACAACACCAAACTCAAACTTTAAATGGAAGTGTTTTTCAACTTTCGGTTGTTGATGTTTTTGCTAATCATACGATTAGTTTAGAGGAATATGCTGAAGGATTTAAGAAATATAAAGCTTTAGAAAAGCAATTGAAAGAGCTGACAGAAAAAGAGTCTCAAGCAAAAAAAGATTTGGATTATTTTCAATTTCAGTTCAATGAATTGGAAGATGCTAATTTGAAAGCCGATCAGCAAGTCGCTATGGAACAAGAGTTGGAGACATTGAACAATGCGGAAGATATAAAATCAAATCTGTCAAAAGTAGCGCAGGAACTATCGGGAGGAGAACAAAATTTACTTTCTTCTTTGAATGAAATAAAAATTATTTTGGCTTCCATTTCGAAATTCAAATCCGAGATAAATGAATTGAGTACTCGCCTATCCAGTGCTTATATTGAGTTGAAAGACATAACAAACGAATTGGAATCATTAGAACAAGAAATCGTTTACGATCCAAAACGGATTGAAGTGTTGACTCAAAAAATAGATACTGTTTATCGTTTGCAATTAAAACATCAGGTAAAAACAATAGAAGAATTGATTGCTATCAAAGATAATTTGAGTAATAAATTGCTTGATTTTAATTCACTAGAAGCAGAAATTGAAAAAGTAAATAAAGAACTTTCTGCATTGCAAAAATCAGTATTGGCGCTTGCAAAAAAAATATCAGAAAACCGTAAAAAAGTAATTCCTAAAATTGAAAAAGAAATAACTTCCCTCCTTTCTTCATTATCAATGCCAAATGCGCAGTTAAAAATAGAGCATTTAGAATCCGAAACATTAACAACAAACGGATTAGATAAAGTGAGTTTTTTATTTTCTGCAAACAAAGGAAGCGATTTTAAAGAGTTGAATAAAGTAGCATCAGGAGGAGAATTATCACGATTGATGTTAAGTATAAAATCCTTGATTGCTCAATTAACTTCTTTACCAACCATTATTTTTGATGAGATAGATACTGGTGTTTCCGGAGATGTTGCTGATAAAGTAGGAAGCATCATGAATCAAATGGCAAAAAATATGCAGGTAATAACAATCACTCACTTACCACAAATTGCAAGTAAAGGAAAATCACATTTGTTTGTTTACAAAGAAGACAAAAACAATAAAACATATAGTAATATCAAAAAGTTAAGTGCAGAAGAAAGAGTTCAGGAAGTAGCAAAAATGTTAAGTACTGGAGCTCCAACAGCTGCTGCTATTACTAATGCAAAAGAGTTATTAAAGAGCCTCTCCTAGCCTCCCCAAAGGGGAGGAAACTATACCCGAAAAAAACTCAATTTAAATGTGTTAAATTGTTATATTTGTGATATGTAAAATAAAACCTACGCTTTAAAAGCCTCCCCTTTGGGGAGGTTGGAGGTGTCAATAATTTAAAATATATGGCTTACAACTTATTAAAAGGAAAAAGAGGAATTATTTCAGGAGCATTGGATGAAAATTCAATTGCATGGAAAGTGGCAGAAAAAGCGCATGAAGAAGGGGCAATATTTGTTCTTACCAATGCGCCAATTGCTATGCGAATGGGGGAAATTAAAAAATTAGCGGAGAAAACAAATTCTCAAATTATTCCTGCAGATGCTACCAGTGTTGAAGAGTTAACAAACTTATTTTCTCAATCACAAGAAATATTGGGTGGAAAAATCGATTTCGTTCTTCACTCTATTGGTATGAGCGTTAATATTCGTAAAAACATTCCTTATACTGAGTCGAACTACGAATATTTTGCAAAAGGAATTGATGTTTCGGCTATGTCGCTTCACAAAATGCTAGCCGTAGCTAAAAAAATGGATGCGATTAATGAATGGGGAAGCGTTGTAGCTCTTACATACATGGCTGCACAACGTACTTATCCGTTTTATACTGATATGGCAGATATTAAAGCAATGTTAGAATCAATTGCTCGTAGTTTTGGGTACCATTATGGTTTAGATAAAAAAGTACGTATCAATACTGTTTCTCAATCACCTACTAAAACAACTGCTGGAAGCGGAGTGAAGGGCTTTGGTGATTTTTATGATTATGCTAATTCAATCGCCCCATTAGGAAATGCAAG
>JAYVZC010000464.1:0-2678 GCA_043783695.1 Bacteroidota bacterium | reverse complement strand
CTTATAAAACTTTCTTCTAAAATATTTTGCAACAAATTTTTCCAAATATTAACTTGAGGTTGATGCATCTCAAAAATTGTTGCTAAAACTTCTTCTGTCGGATAAGATTTTAAATAAAACAAGATGAAAAACAAGCCATCTTCTGCTTTGCCAAAAACACTGTCGTTTCGCTTGCATGCTTCACGAATACGAGTCGTTCCCGCTAAAGTGTTGTATTTAAAATAAGGGTCAAACGCCTTCTCAAAAAATGGTAATAAATACTCAAATTCAGAATCTGTTATACTTGTATGATTTATTAATTTTCCTTTACCTATTTTAAAATCTGTTTTCCTTTTTGCCATTGTTTTTTATGCATAGCTAAAGCTTTTTCCTTTTCTTAAAAATCAAGTAAACATACATTTATTCATATCTTTATGCTCATAACATTTTAACTTGTATAAAGTCTAATACTTAAAATACTTGATGAAAAAAGGGATAAAAAATAAAACCAAGATGGAAAATATAGACGACGAACTCAACAATCTCAGGATGGAGAATGAAATAAAAAAAATAAAGCTATCATTAGAACATGGAGCTGATTTTTCATTATCACCAGACAGTAAATTATCGCCTGAACTAGAAAATCAGTGGTTAAATCATATACAAAAATTTGAAGATAGCTATGCAAATTGTAAAAAAATTGTCATTTACGATTTACTTGAAAAACCAGTATATAAAAATAGTAAACAAATTGCCGAAAATGAAATTACAAACGAACTAAATATAATTTTAGCTTTACTTCATAAAAAAGGAATTGCTATTGATACTATTTGTAAAGTAGATGATGCAGAGTTGTACCGTTTTATTACAGAAGAATTGTTTTTAGAAGAAATAGACGATATGATGATAGAAGGAATGACCCGTAATTTTATTTATGAAGAGTTCCATCCTAACCACGAACATGATATTAAAAGCCGGTGTAAAGAATTTATTGAAGAACTTTTGAATAAAGAGATAAAACTGAATTCATCCTTTATGGCCTTGACTGATGAGATGAATACAAAATTCGGAATCATCAAAAAGGAAGATGCCGTAAAAAGAATGGAAGTCTTTCGGGAAGCATTTAGCTCATTCATATTACAACATTTTAAAATAACATCATTTAAAATATCCGAAGATACAGCCGAGGTGTTTTTTGATATCAACTATACAGGCGATATCGAAGGTAGTAATGAGAGTAAGGGTTTTTCAGGTATCGGAAATTTCTCTTTAAAATGCGAATATGATTATTGGTGCATCAATTTAATAAGTATTCCCGGAGTCCCTTTATAATTTCACGTTTCACTTAATAGCAAAAATGGTTATGTCAATAAAAAAATATTTACAGCAGTTTAGTAAAGAACAGTTAATCGCTCAAATAATTGAGCTGAATGCCAAATACAAAGATGTAAAAACATATTATGAGTTTTCTATCAATCCCAATAGTGATAAAGCTAAAGAGGAGGCAAAGAAAATAATCAGTAAATGTATCAGTACTAATATAAATACTAATGGTAGTGCAAAATTAAAATTACGGGAAGCCCGAAAAGCTGTTACCGGCTTCAAAAAATTATCTCCAACTGAAAATGACATGGCAGATGTTATGCTGTTTTATGTAGAATGTGGTGTAAACTACACAAATGCTTTTGGTGATATTGACGAGCCTTTTTACAATAGTATTGCCGGGATGTTTCACGATGCCTGTATGTATATTAAAACAAATGGAATACAAAATCAATTGAAACAACGTTGTAAAAAAATAGTGGATGATGCAAGAAATACAGGCTGGGGATTTTACGATGAATTAAGCGACTACTATTCTGATTTTATAGAATCAGAATAGAAAAACGGGCAATCAGGTTTTGCACTTTAATAGCTGTTTAATTTAACGTTTCTAAAATCGCCATATCCTCCTGCCAATTTTTAAGTAATCGTTCGTAGGCTGCTTGCGTTTTTGTAATTTTCAGAACATGCGGAGTACCTTTTGCGATAGTTTCCATTTTAAGATCAACTTTTACCCGAGCTATAGCCGATTCCATTAGGCTTCTGTACGACTGAGCTTTTTTGTATTCAAAAACCTGAACATCGGGAGATTCAAGAAAAGGTTTTAAAATATTCCAAATTCCAAAATCATTTTTTGTATCAGGCACATCTCTTTTCCAGTCAGATGGAGGCATTGGTTCAACAGCTGTTCGGTCTTTTAAATTCGAAACGCATATCTGTTGTATTTTCTTTGCAAGAGTGCCGGTTTTATTAAATACAACATGAATCAAAACCTTATTGACATAGTTTCGAGTTAAGGATTTTGTTATAATTGCCGCTGTTCTGTTTATCCATTCCGCATCCTTCTCTTTATATTCACTTAATTCTATTACTTTTTCAAGCACTGCAGTAATCGTTTTTTTACGTGTTGTATTTTCATCTTCTACGTATCTGTTTTCATCCTTTTTAGAAAGCTGTATGTTTTCCAAATAAGTTGGAATATGGTGAACATGGTGCTGGAAAAAAGCATCTAAAGATAACGAAGAACCGAAAGGTAAGGATTGCAAAATCGACAAAACATGGTTTAGGCTGTAAACATCATCGCTACTGGCAACTCTCTCAAATGTGGGGGTAAATATTTTAGGTTCGAAGTTTTGCAAGAGCGCTATCCAATTATT
>JAYVZC010000463.1:0-6388 GCA_043783695.1 Bacteroidota bacterium | reverse complement strand
CTCCTGCAACTCCTGCCATATAATCGGGTTCTCTTCTAACAACAAGTGGTTTTGATGGATCGATGTAAATTAAGTTTTTTTGTTTGATGAAGTCAATTAATATAGGCATTTGTTTTTCAATTGCTGATTGAAATTCTTCCGGCTTCACATGTCTCTCCGAAATTTTATCAATTACCATTTTAATTAACAGCAGTGAATCTTTAGGTTTTTCCATCGGGCCTTTTTGTACACGAGTACCAGGATTATCAATATATTTGCTCCATAATTTATTTGCAAGTTCAAACATTTTTTCATGCAATTCTTTTTTATGAGCCAATGCTTTTTCGTAAATTTGGTCAACAGTATAACCGGATTGAATATCAAATTCAAATTTCTTAGCATACAGTTCTTTTCCTAATCTGAAACTTCTCGGAGTTTTATTATCCAGTTTTTTTAGCCAATTAGCAAAATCTTTCATTGCTAATACAGCTTGCTTTGCTGTTGCTTCAATAGATTGTTTTTCGTGTTCGCCAAAATGTACTTTGTTTAATGCATCGTGTAAATCCACTTCAAAAACAGAAATACCGCCCAAATTTTGTTCAATGGCTAATTGTGTGTGTTCGATGGTTGGATTTTTAATATTCTTCATTGCTGCTTCGTAATAAGCAGGAATGTTGATCATCTTCAAATAAAAATTTCTTAAACGAACATCCAATGAATCATAATTGCCATTTAATATTTCAGCGAAAGCACCCGAAACGTTATATTCAGAAGGATTCCACTCATAAGATTTTTGTTCGTTGATTGCCCATTCGGTCGACTTTAGCTGATTTTCAATCATGTAATAATCCGTTTTATTGTTGTCGGACAACCCGTTTATATCGAATGATTTTAAGGAATCTAAATTTGCTTTTGCAAAGGCTACTTCTTTTGCACGAGATGCTTCGTTTGGAACAACCAATACGCTGTCGTATTTGTGATAACCTTGTGAACTTGCCCAACCCGGATAAACTTTCCAAAGGTTTTCGATAAATTGTTCTTTGTATTTATCAAACGCAGGATTCATATCTGTAACGGTTTTTGTTTCAGCTGTTTTGGTGTTGCTTCCGCAAGATATTATTGAAATATAAACGATTGAGGCAAAAAATATTTTTTTCATTGTTTTTTCTTTTGGAGCATAAAGGTATAGAAATAGCAGCTAACAACTCAAAAAAAACAATCTATTTTATTAGCAAAAAAGCAAAATCTAATTCATTATATTTGCTATCATAAAATTGTGTTATGCTATTCAAAAAAAAATCATTCACCTTTATTCTTTTAATAAGCCTTTTGGGATTATTAAATTCTGCTTTTGCGCAGTCTTTAACGAAGGGATTTGTTGTTATTGATGGTTTAGTATATGGTTATAATTACGAACCCTCTATAAAATTTTTACAAAAAGAAAAACAAATTAAGGTGGAGGGAGTCTTGGATAATGTAGAGATTCGTGTTTTAGATAATGGAAAAGTTGTTAAAGTCACAAAAACGAACTCTAATGGTACGTTTCTAATAAAAGTAAAAACAGATAAAATTTATACATTAGAATTTTTAAAGCCGGGTTATTCTTCCATTTTGTTAACCCTTGATTTTATAGCTTCACCAAAAGAAATTGTAAGTAAGGGTATTGCATTTAATGGAGCTGAATTAATATTAAATAGTTTTCAATCAAAAAATAAATCTGAAATTCATTCACCTTTTGGAAAATTGTTTTATAACACAAGAGGAAATTATGTAGATTTTGAAGCCACTAAATTTTTGTCTAAAAAGCAGCGGGAGTTTATTAATAATCCTGTGTCGTTGATGAAACGGTCGGTACAAAAAAATAAAAACAACAAAAATAATTCCCAAACGGTCGATATTAATGCTTTAGAAAAGGAGAAATCAAAAACAAATAATTCTTCTCAAGAAATTGTTTTGATTCAGCCTATTAAAAAAGACTATAGTGACACGATTAATAAAATGTTTTCAGATATAAAAGCAAAAACACAAACTGATACTGGTAAAATAAGTGATTCAGACATTCAATTTCTTGAGAAGAATATAAAAGAAGCCAGAACTCAGTATGAAAAAGATAAATTGAATGCACATTCTGCCGAAGATAGTTTAATACTAAAAGAAAGGGAAACTATATTAAATGCTATCGAATCTGAATTGACTATTGCAAAGAGAGTAATTACACTTCAAAAAAAAGAAATTTCCACACAAAAGCAGTTATTGTTTTTAGCTATTGCCAGTGTTTTACTTTTATCTTTGCTTTTGTTTTTAATCTATAGATTTAATAAAGAGAAAAAGAAAACATATATTCTATTAAAGGAGAAGAATAAAAAAATTACAGACAGCATCAACTATGCATTAAGAATTCAAGAATCTGTTCTACCTTCAGATTCTGAAATTAAAAAACAGTTACCGAAATCATTCATTTATTTTCAACCTAGAGATACTGTAAGTGGCGATTTTTATTGGCTTTCAACTGTTAAAGATAAAATAATTATAGCTTGTGTTGATTGTACAGGGCATGGCGTTCCCGGTGCATTTATGTCATTGATTGGTAACACTCTTTTAAATGAAATTGTAAATGAAAAGGAAATAATAGACCCTTCGTTAATATTAAAACGGCTTCATCTCGAAATTGTGAAATCATTGCATCAAGATTCTGATCGCGTTCAAAGTAAAGATGGAATGGAAATGTCCTTGTGTGTGATAGATACAAAAGCAAATGTAATAGAATATGCAGGAGCAATGAATCCTTTATATGTGATAAAGAATAATAGTGTTATTGTTGTTAAGCCTGATATGAAAGGAATAGGTGGCGATACTAGTAATGGAGGTGACGTAGAATTTACAACCCAAAAAATTTCCATTCAAAATAACATGTCGATTTATATGTTTACAGATGGTTATATGGATCAATTTGGAGGATTAGAAAACAAAAAGTTTAATATTTCAAACTTCAAAAAACTGCTGCTTGAGATACAATCAATGGATATGAACAAACAAAAAGAAAGAGTTGAAAAAACAATACAAGAATGGAAGGGCGATTATAAGCAAATTGACGATATTTTGGTTATAGGAATTCGATTTTAATTTAGCATAACCTTAATTCAAATGGAATGTTTATCACCATGGATTTGAATTCTAATCCTTTTATTTCCATCAAATCATCCCCTTCGGAATAACACCAAATAATTTTTGCCTCATTTCCCGACTTAATAATTTCCTCAAATAATGAAATTAAACTTAATACCTGTTTTACCGAGCTGGAATTAAAATAATCAAGTGTGATGATTAACTCTGAAGTCTTATTGGGCTCTTTTATATATGCAGTCATCCAATTAAGGATAGGGCTATAGAAAGTGAAAGCATCTTCAGGTAACGATCTCCCTTTTAAAAAAAATTCATTCGTTTCTTTATTAAATGATACTTCAGGAGTATCTTCTGTGCCTTTTAATTTCAATATTTTTTCCATAAAATTATAGTGTAACACTTAGTGAAAAAAATGAAATTTTTTCATTTATTTTATTGAATGTGAATGTTATTTTTTCTTTACTGTATTTACACATTTCTAACAATCCGATTCCCGCATTTCCATTTATATTGGGCCCTTGTTTAAATAGTGTATTTTTATACAATTCAGTCAGTTGCTCTTTGTTCAAATCAACTACATTTTCTAATTGCTTTTTCAGTGGTTCAACGGTATTTGCATCAATATAGTTACCGGCAGTGAGTATATAGCTATTATTTTTTTTTGATATTATAAATATTCCCTTTCTTTCCCTGTCTGTTTTTAGACCATGTTTGCTGATGTTTTGTAGTAATTCTACCAATAAATACATTGTAGTTTTTTTACTTCCGGAGAAATTCGATTGTAATTTTATGTTACTCTCAATTAAATTTATCAAAGGAAGAATTGATTCTTGGGAAAAATCTCCTTTCCTTATCATCAAAATATTTTCCTGAAGCATTAAATTATATAACTCCTTTGTTTCATTAATATTTATAGTATCAATTGTAGTTAGCTCAGGATTTTTGGAAGTAATAAAACGGACTTGGATATAAAAAACAGATAAATAATAATTTACAAACTCGAAAGCAAATTCGAGAGGCGATTCCGACTTTCTTGCCATTTCTATAAGACCTAAGCCTCCTCCTCCTTTTTCGGATATCTCATTATTAGAAAGTGCATCCATGTAAATACTTTTCAAATCTTCTTTACTAAGGATGTTGATTGTTTTTAATTTATCTTCTAGGTTTTCTTTTTTAATATTTGCAACTAAGTTTGTAGAGGATATGTAATGTGAATTACCTACATTTCTTAATAAAAATATTTTAGGTTTATTATTCGTTTGAGTAACGATTTCCGGCTTGTCTTCGTGGCGAATAATATTTTGAAAACATTCAGCTATTAAAAAAGAAAGTCGCTTTTTAAATTTTTTAGGCTCTTGAATACTGGTTTCGTTCGTTCTCATCAACGATTCAGTTAATTCGTCATCAAACTCCCCCATGTAGGCAAGACTGAAATGATCATTTTTAAATTTATCGAAAAAGAGATAAGCTATTTCACTTTTCATAATCAGAATAAATGTATCGAATTAAGTATAAATATAGGTATTTTTTGTTTTTAACTTGAGTTCTATTATAAAAAAGAATAACCGCCTGGAATCAAATACAATTATATCGAAAACAGATATGTGTAACAATAGACTTGTCTGCCGGCAAGTAAATCTTTAGCTATTGTTACTATTACAAATAATAGAATTATCTGTTTGTGGAATAGTAGAGGTATCATTTTCTAAATTTATTTAATAAAAAATTGGCTGTTTATAAAAATTCACCGTTTCATTTGCCTATTCAATTATACCATGAATCATTTTATCATGATTCGACTGTTTATTTTCCTATTTTTGAGTAAATAATATACAGCCATGTTAAAAAAAACAATCCCAATTATATTAGTAGCAGTTTTTATTTCAATTGCTAGCACAATTATAATAAATGAACAAGTGAAAATAAACTATCCCGTAACACGTAAAACAGATACCGTTGATACATATTTCGGAACAAAAATTCCTGACCCATATCGTTGGTTAGAAGATGATCGTTCAGCAGAAACCGGTGAATGGGTGAAAGCTCAAAATAAAGTTACATTCGATTATTTGGCAACCATTCCTTTTCGTGAAAAACTGAAAGAACGTTTAACTAAGATTTGGAATTTTGCAAAAGTGACCGCTCCATTTAAGAAAGGGGGAAATTATTTTTTCTATAAAAATGATGGAATACAAAACCAGAGTGTGTTATATGTTCAAGCCGGATTAACTGGGAAGTCAAAAATATTATTAGATCCCAATACATTGGCAGCAGATGGCACAGCTTCTTTAGGCGGAATTGCGATAAGTAAAAACGGAAAATATATAGCCTACAGTATTAATAGAGCAGGAAGTGATTGGAGTGAAATTTATGCTATGGAAATTGAAAGCGGCAAAAAATTAGCAGATGAAATTAAATGGGTTAAATTTTCTGACATTGCTTGGAAAGGTGATGGATTCTACTATAGTGCTTACGGTGCGCCAACAGGTGGAAGCGAACTTTCCAATAAAAATGAATATCATAAAGTATATTATCATAAAATTGGTGATGCTCAAAATAAAGATGCTCTGATTTATGAAGACAAGAAAAATCCATTGAGAAATTTTTCTGCAGGAATAACGGAAGATGAAAAGCTATTATTGTTGTATGCCTCTGAATCTACCAGCGGAACATCGCTTGCTGTGAAAGAGTTGGATAAGCCTAATTCAGAATTTATTTCATTGGTAAGTAATTTTGATAATAATTATGCGGTAATTCATAATGAAGGAAATAAATTATATGTAGTTACCGATAAAGGGGCTCCTAAATATCAATTGTTGGAAATAGATATCCATGGTAAACCAAATTACGAAAATTGGAAAAAAATTATTCCGGAATCAAACGATTTATTAGAAGGCATTTCTGTGGCAAATGGAAAATTTGTTGCCAGATATTTGAAAGATGTAACTACCCGTTTGTTTGTATACGATATGCAAGGAAAAAAAGAAAGCGAAATTAAATTGCCAGGTGTTTGTAAAGTAGATGCGTTTGATAGCGATAAAGATGACAGCCTAGCATTTTTTTCATATAAAACATTTACGGCTCCCGATGTTGTGTATAAATACAATATGGTGACCAGTAAAATGACTGTGTGGTTCAAGCCCGAAATCGATTTTAAATCGGATGATTATGAAACCAAGCAAGTGTTTTATTCAAGTAAAGACGGAACAAAAATTCCCATGTTCATCACACATAAAAAAGGAATTAAATTGGATGGAACAAATCCATGTTTCCTTTTTGGTTATGG
>JAYVZC010000462.1:0-2682 GCA_043783695.1 Bacteroidota bacterium | reverse complement strand
ACAACAACAACAACAACAACAAATTCCAATAGACCAGCCTAATCCGCAACAACAATAGTATTTTATATTCCAATTGTATATAATTTTCATTTATAATTAGTGTTAATTTTGTGAATAATAAAACTCTCATAAATATACTTCTATGGATAGTACTGATGTTTTAGAAAGAAAAGCGGATCGAATGGAGGCATTGAAACAAATGTCTGTTCTTTCTCCTGTATCCGATATTGATTCTCCTGAACCATTAAAAAACAATCTATCTGTTGAACCAATTGTAGAGGTTTTAAAAACTCATTCAGATGAGTCTGGCTTGTTAAAAAATGATAACGTAGAAGAAGTTGTCTTAAAAGAAGAGGTTACTGACAAGAAAAGAGTTGATTTAGATAAAAAAAATGATGAACTTAATGATAAAAAAATTGACAAAGTAGAAGTTGTTGACATTGAAATTAAGGAACATTTAGATTGGCTAAAAGAAGATGAGGAAGGTGAAGCTGGAGAGAAAAAAGATAAAAATGTTTCCAAGAAGGATGATAAGGATTACGAAAAAGAGATAAGCACATACAAGTCAAAGGTTGATGAATATGAGTTGATTCTTAACGATGACTATGTAAAAGCGATTGTTGAATTTAGAAAAACAGGGGGTACTGATTTATCTGAGTTGAATAATTATCTAGGCATTGTAAATACGGATAAAATAACTATTGAAGATTTTTATAAGACCAAAGCTGCTGAACAAGGGTTAAAAGGTGACGAACTTACAGACGCTGTCGATGAATCAGTAGACCGTTATAAGTCGTTGCCAAAGATTGATCAGGCAGAGATTTTAAATAACTTTAAAAACACCTTGAAGAATAAAACAGAAGAAAAATTAAAATCTTTCTCTGAAAAAAATCAAGAATACATGAGAGAGAATGAGCGTATACAAGCTAATTCGATTTCAGAATTTAAAAAGCAGGTAACTAGCTTAGTTGGTAAAAAATGGCGCGGGCTTCTCATTGATGAAGATATGGGTAAAGTGCTACTTAACACCCCTGACTATTCTACTCCTGTGGTAAATGATAAAGGTAGGATTGTCGATTACGATGTGAAGCATGGCGTTGAAATGGCTATTTATGCGAAGTTTGGAAAAAAACTGCTACAAGCCCAATATAAAATAGCCAAGATTAATGCGTACGACAAGCTTATAGAAGAGAGGAATAGACCTTCTGAAAATATGTCTAGCAATCAAATTGTTGTAAGTACACAAAATGATATTGAGACAATTTCTAAGAGAAGGAGAGAAGAACAGTTTAAATCTCGTAATAAATCGAGAGAATAGTAAATTAAATAAAAAAAAAATTAAATATGACACCAAATCAATTATCGAATCAAGATTTTTCTAAAAATCTTCTTTTAAACGAATTAAATTTACCGGACAAAGCGCAACTGGTTTATGACTATGCAAATGGTTATAACACCGTAGAGTTTTTAGTGACAAAAAATGCAAAGGCACGTAGAATATATGGCAATGATGGTAAATTTGAAAAAGCCATTATGGGAATCAGTCAGGTAATCGCCCCTGTTGCTAATAGCGTTTTAATAAGCGCTACAAAGCTAAAAGTAAACTTCATAGACCCTACTTATGATTTATTTAGATTAACAGAGACTATTAGTGATGGTACTGCTAACAATTACCAAGGACGTGTTATTGAACACAATCCCGGATATGTGGTTATTGAGTGTGCGCCTCCTATCACGGCATGGGATACTGCAATACATTTTAAAGCAGGAACTTATGCTACTGTATTGTTTCAATCTGCTGCAAACAGAGGTAGTGTAGGCATGGAGAATCTTCTTGAATTTCCTAAATATGTTACTAATCAAACATCTATATCAAGGGGTTCTGTTGATTTATTCCGAAGAGATTTTAGCCAAACATACGTTAAGGCAGACGGTGGATTTTGGGCAAGCGCTCAGGATAATCTAGTGATGGGTCGTTATGGTGTTGAAGCTGAGATGAAGTGTATCTTTGGAGAATATGGACAGATAAACTCTGCAATTGGAGGGACCGTTAACTATTCAATGGGATTAAGAGCGGCTGTTAAAGATGAAATAAGAGGAGGTATCTTTAAGTCCTTAACGACTTCTATGACACAATCTATCTTTGAAAACTTTATAGGCGAAGTAGCTGACAAGCAATCAAAGCAGCATACTAATTTAACCCTTATTGTTGGTAGAGGTGCATTAAGTTTAATTCAAGGGTTTAAAGCCCCTTCAATTCAATTTTCAGGACAAAACAACACTTATGGAGGTAATAAGGTACATGGTATTGATACCTATACAGATTCTTTTGCAGGGATTACATGCGATATGATAATGGCTCCTGTTTTAAATGATAAGGAACGATTCCCATTTCAAACAACAGTTGCCGGATTAGCAGGAAAATCTAGGATGCAATATACTGTAATGGCTCTTGACATGTCTGACTACGAACCAGTAGGTGGTGGCGCTTCTTTGCCTTCAATGGAGAAACTTTATTTTGGTGAAAAAGAGATAAGTTACGACAGATTGAATGGTGTTGCTATGGGCGGTCAATTTACCCCTACCGGTTCAGCATCAAATGTAGGTATGCTAAATCCTCCTGTAAATGATAGAGATGGAACAAGTTTTCAAATTTACTCTGACTCTTGTTATGACTTTATG
>JAYVZC010000461.1:0-6406 GCA_043783695.1 Bacteroidota bacterium | reverse complement strand
TTCTCTGATAACTGTGCCCGCCTCATCTAATAACTGAACAATATAATCACCATCCGTAGGTGGAACGTCTAATTTTAATTTTACACTTCCATAATATTTTTCTTCTCGAGTTTTGAAATCAATTTTAATTGAATCGTTTGTCAAACCGAAAATATCGGTAAAAGTGCCAGGAAGAATTAATAGATGGTAGTTGGTATTTTCTTTTAGACTGAAATTTTTAAATTCAGGAGCAGAAATAAATGTTCCTGGATTATTCGCATCTTCATAAATTAAAGTAGAATCCCAATATCCTATTTTCACCATTTTGTAGTTATAGCCTGAAAAACCTATATACCATTTGGTTTTATAAACAAGTGTATCTTCTTTAAAACTAATACTTGAAGTATTTTCTCTATTTGAAATTGGCTGAGAAAATTTTAGCGCAATAGCAGAGTTCAAATCAAAACTCTGGTTCCCATTAGGACTACTAATCAGGTTCAATTTCAAAGGATGTATCTTCGATTTTTCAGCATCCGCTCTGGAAATAAATTTCAAAGAAACCGTATCCAAAACTTTATTCCCATTACTAACTTGAAGAATCAAAGAATCTTTTATGAAATTTTTAATCCAATAAGTCAATGTATCATTGTTTTTTGAAAAATCAAGAAACTCCTGAACGCCTTTCTGATTATTGTTTAGCGGTTGAACCCTTAAACTATCCGAACCTTGATTAAAAATAAATGTTACTTTTCCATACGAATCATGAACGTATTTTTTCAAGTACACTTTTTTTGCAGGCTCTTGAAAAAGATCAATTAAGATTTTTTGTTTTTCGCTTACATCGATCACCGCATCAACAAAACCAACACTTTCCGTTTCTCCATCATATTTATAATTCGCATTGGCATCTTTTAACGCAACCAATTTATACTTTCCTACTTTGATGTTGTTGATCTGAAAGCTTCCGTCCTTTTCTGTTTTTGCAAAATAATCAGGCAGGCTTTTATAAACAACACTGTCGCTTAAATTACTGTAAAGCATTACTACAATTCCTTTTTCAGTCGATTGATTGAATCCATTTTGAACTTTGCCTTTTAATGTTAATGAATCAATAAATGTTCCGGTAGAGAAAATATATTTGAAGTTTTCGATGGGATTGTTTTCATTCAAATCTTGAATCGCATTCCCAAAGCTGATGCAGTAAGTAGTATTTGGTTTTAATGTTTCGTTTTTGCCCAATTCAATGTTTAATGTCTTATTCTTGATAGTAATATCAGGTGTTTTAGCTAAAGGAGGAGAAATGAGTAATTGACTGTTCAAGTCTTTTAAAGTAACAAATTCATCAAAATTTATTTCAATTTTTTTAGAATTAAAATTAAGCTGAGCACTATCTGGAATGTATTTCAAAATTTTGGGAGGAGTAATGTCTCTCGTTCCACCCCCGGGAGCAACCACTTGAGCGCAGGAAACAATCAATGTGCAAATTAGCAGACATACAGATGTACGGATGATATTTGAACGATAATTCATTTTAGATAGACTCATAATTTTTCTATCAATCGCATTAATTGTTCCAAATATAGTTTGTCTGTTTCATCAAAGACAGCAAGGTGTTCACTATCGACATCTAAAATCAATTTTACGTTTCCTTGACTATCAAACGCAGGCAAAACAATTTCTGATTTTGATAAACTGCTACACGCAATATGTCCTGGAAATTGATCCACATCGTCAACAATAATTGTTCTTTTTTCTTTCCAAGCAGTACCACAAACCCCTTTGCCAAAAGCAATACGTGTACAGGCAACAGGTCCTTGAAATGGCCCCAACACAAGCTCAACTCCCTCTCCTTTGGAGAGGGTTAGGGTGGGGCGTACAAAATACACTCCTACCCAAAAAAAGTTCATCCCAAATTTCAATGCCGACATAATATTGGAAAGGTTGGCAACAAAATCGGTTTCTCCTTCAATCAATGCTTTGATCTGAGGGAAAAGTGATTCATATTTCTCTTTTTTTGTTGTTCCGGAAATAGTAAATGATTCGGCCATTATTTAATTCTGATTGAGTTCATTTTGGGTTTCTGGAAATAATTTTTTTATGCTCTTTGCGACCTCTGCAGTTAAGCCTCGTATAATTTTTCCGAAGTCTCCCAATTCACCACATTCCACCAAGAAGCAATATAATTGGCACGTTTGTTTTGATTTTTTAAATAGTAGGCATGTTCCCATACATCTAAAGCCAAAATCGGAGCACCTTTTATTTCTATTGATTCTAAGTTCATTAATGGATTATCCTGATTAGGTGTTGATGTGATGGCTAATTTTCCTTCTTTTGTTTTTACTAGCCACACCCAACCTGAACCAAATCGTTTCATCCCAGCATCTGAAAACTGTTTTTTGAATTCATCAAAGGAGGCAAATGTTGTTTTAATTGTTTCGGCTAATTTTCCTTTAGGTTCCCCACCGCCATTGGATTTCATTGTACCCCAGAAAAAAGAATGATTATAATGACCACCAGCATTGTTTCTTAAAGCAGGTTGCAATTTGGCTACTTTGTCAAAAATATTTTCAAACGTTTGCGGACTTCCTAAAATACTAGCATCAGCAACTTGTAGGGCTTTGTTCATATTATCAACATAAGCTTGGTGATGTTTGCTGTGATGAATCTCCATTGTTAATTTATCAATGTGTGGTTCCAAAGCATCGTAGGCATAGGGCAAAGCAGGAAGAGTAAACTTTCCTCCATCCAACAAAGCGTTCTCTTTTGCAAGAAATTCGGGATTACTTAATGTTTTACCAATTGCTGAAGTGGCTGCAATAGAACCTAATGCAAGTGCTGATTTTTTTATAAAATTTCTGCGTGAATTTTCCATGTGAATATAATTTTTAAGTGTCTAGATTTATAAATTCGTTGTCATCCTAAGCGAAGTTGAAATGTCTAAGCGTTACTATTTCTGAGCGAAAGCAACACTCTTTACCCAACTTTTTCCCCATTCTGCAATTTCTTGCTCACTCCATAGTTCAGGATAAAAAATACGTTTTTGAAAACGCGGAGGTAAATATTTTTGCCAATTTGTTCCGCCTGTAGCAGCAATATCTTCCGGGTTTTTTTGTAAATAACGTACCGCAGATTTATAATGAGACAATGGCCAGTTGATGTTTACATTCACATCCATTTGACGCAATGCTAAAATCAAATTTTCGTTTTTCTGATCTTCTGCCGATAAAGATTTATATAATGCTAATAAATTGCTGTGCTTGAATTTTTGTGCTAGTGCAATAAATATTTTCTGATATTTTTCCTCGAACTGAACAAGTGTCAAAGTTTTTTTACCACTTGCAAGCTCTGTTGCACCTGCTTTCCAGTAGATGTGTTCGTACATCGCTTCAATTTGTGTATCATTTACTTCGTTTGAAAAAGTTTCACGAACATCTTTCGCAACTAAATTTTTAAAAATGGTAGAACAAATTTCAATCATACGATATTGCCCTGATTGAAATCCACTTGCTGGCAATAAACTCATTCTGAATTTCAAAAATTGTTTTGGATCCATTCCATCCACCATAATATCAAAAGAAGAAATCAATCCTTCGAAATAGCGATTGATACGACTAATGCGGTCGGTCAAGAATTTAACATCAATATTTTTTTTCTCTGCGATCTGATTGTATTCGTGCAAACAAAGTTTAAAATACAATTCAGTTATCTGATGATACATGATAAAAATTTCTTCATCAGGTATTTTTGTTTTAGGACTTTGTAAGCTTAATAATGTGTCTAAGTGAATGTAATCCCAATAGGTTAAATAATCGGCATACAACAACCCATCTAAGTAAGATGAAAGATCTTGTCCCATTGCCTGGAATTTTTCATCCAATAATTTAATGCGTTCTACTATTTCCGGTTTTAATTCCATAACAAACTTTTTGAATTCAGGTGCAAGTTAGGTAAAACCTATAATTATAAAAAATGATTGTTATCAGACCTCACCCCTAGCCCTCTCCTTGTTTAAGGAGAGGGGAATAAAAAAACGCCCCGATTTCTCTAGGCGTTTTCACATATGGGGATGTTGCTTATTTTACCTTGGCAACAGGATTTGCTAAACCTTTGTAAGACTTTAATTCCGCTTTAATTGAACCAACCAATACATCGGCTTGACCTAAAATTGGAATATGGTTTTTATCATCTGTAATCCAGACATTCAAATCTTCTTCGTGTTTAAATACTCGTCCTTTTTGTACAACTGGGCGGTATTTCAAGCATTTGAAAGTTCCAAGATCAGTGGTAATTGTTTCACGTCCAATGAATTTTACTTTCATTGGCCAAACTTCTTTATCCATAAAACAATTGATAGAGTAGGTTTCTCCAGGTTTTGCTCCGCCTAAATCTAAATTTCTTGCTGAATAAAACGCTGATAACATGTCCTGCATATTTGGTTCGATGTTATACATTTCGTTGTTTCCAACATTTACTTTTTCGCTATAGTGATTGAAAACATAACTTTGATCAATCTTATAACCACCTTCGTTTACATGTCTTAAAAAGATCCAAGGAACAATCGATTGATCGTCAACATATGTTTCATAACGATCACGAACTTTATAAAAAAGGTCGAAAGCACCTCTGGATTCACCTAAACCAATAATATGAAAGGTTTTTCTTCCAGCGACTTCTTTTGTTTCTTCGGTAATCCCAAGTGTAGCAATTCCTGCTTCAATAATTCCATAATGCATTCGGAACGTTAACAATTCACCGCGTTTAAATGCATCATTGTTTACAACTGGAAGTTCTTTCACAGGTCCTTCAAATTGTATCTGGGGTAATTCCTTTTCTTTTTGAAACGACAAACAAGCAATACCTGCTGCCATTGTTATTGTTCCTATTAAAACAAACTTTTTCATGTTATTAAGTTTTAGACAATCAAACCCATTTCAAATGCTGTGCCAAAGCACTTATGTGTATACGAGATTTTTTAAGGATTGTTGTGTGCTTTTTCAATAATTCAGGAAACATCAATTTCGGCTATTTTTCATCAAAAAACAACAAAAATGGAGCAAAACCATCCTTTTTAATCAAAAATGAATATTTTTAGCAGTCTTTTAATAGTTCACCGTCTTTGTAAATCTCTACTTTTATTACTTTTCCGTTCTCCCAACTAGTCCATTTCCCTTGTTTTAAGTTATTTTTATCTACAAAACCCATAGTACTGAAATAATCAAAAACATTTCTAGTCCATTTAGCTGTTGAATCAGAAGAATAATCTTTAGGGACAATCTTGCTTGTTGGAACATTAGCAATTTCTTTAGGATTGTTTTGACAAGCCAAAAGAAACAAAAATAGAGGCCTGAGAATTATTGTTTTCATTCAATAAAAATAAGTGAATTCTGATTGTTTGTCAAGGAATTGTGATTCTTTAACAGGGAACTACGATTCTTTAGGCAACAATTGAGTTTCTTTAGTAAGGAATTGGAATTCTTTAAGCAACAATTGTAATTCTATAGGAAACAATTGTGATTCTTTAAGCAACAATTGAGTTTCTTTAGTAAGGAATTGGAATTCTTTGGACAACAATTGTAATTCTTTAGACAACAATCATTATTCTTTAGGCAACAATTGTGCTTCTTTAAGCAACAATTGAGTTTCTTTAGTAAGGAATTGGAATTCTTTAACCAGCAATCGTGATTCTTTAGTAAGGAATTGGAATTCTTTAAGAAACAATTGTAATTCCTTAAGCAACAATTGTGATTCTCTAGGAAAGAATCGCTGTTAGCTTTATTTAATCAGAAATTTAGATTACGATGTTCACGATTTTGTTGTGAACCACAATAATTTTCTTGGGAGTTTTTCCTTCCAAATACTTTTGTGTTTGTTCCAGTGTCAAGACTTCCTTTTCAATTTGTTCTTTGGTCAAGGATAAATCATATTCTTGAAAGAAACGTGTTTTGCCATTGAATGAAACAGGATAACTGAAAGCACTTTCTACCAAATACGATTCGTTTAGTTCTGGAAATGTTGCGTAAGAAATACTGGTTGCATGTCCCAACTTGCTCCAAAGTTCTTCTGCAATGTGTGGTGCATACGGAGCGATGATGATGGCAAGTGGTTCTAATATTTCACGTTTGTTGCATTTTAATTCTGTCAACTCGTTTACACAAATCATAAAATTACTCACCGAAGTATTGAAAGAAAAATTCTCAATATCATAAGCGATTTTCTTTATCGTTTTATGAAGAGCTTTTAGTTCTGGTTTTGTTGCAGCATCATTTGAAACAATGAATGCATCACCGTTGTGATACAATCTCCAAAGTTTGCGAATGAAATTTGAAACACCACTGATTCCGCTGGTATTCCAAGGTTTACTTTGTTCCAATGGACCAAGAAACATTTCGTATAAGCGAAGACAATCAGCACCATGTTGCTCAACAAT